>DAVZGU010000291.1:0-3668 GCA_052274215.1 Clostridium sp.
TGGGTATAATTGGTCATAATCAAAGTAAGAAGTAAATCCATTGCAAGTGAGGTGTTTTAACATGATGTTTAATAAATTTACAGAAAGAGCACAAAAGATTTTAGTATATGCTCAGGAGGAGGCAAAGCAATTAAAGCATGGTTATGTAGGTACAGAGCATATATTGCTAGGCATTCTAAAGGACGAAGATGGAGTATGTAAAAAATTATTGGATGATATGAAAATTTCGTCTGAGGGGGTAAAGAAATTAGTAATGGAGTATGAGGGAGAGGGAGACATAGAAATGCGTAGCAGCGAGATACCTCTGACTCCAAGAACAAAAAGGTTACTAGAACTAAGTCTTTTGGAAGCGAGAAATTTGAATCATAATTATATTAGTCCCGAACATATTTTGTTAGCATTGATTAGAGAAGAAGAAGGGGTTGCATATACAATTTTAGCTAACTTAGGAGCGGACTTTAATAAACTTAGAAATGGTATACTAAATAATTGGTGTTCTGAGGATACTCCAAAGGGTAGTTTATCAAAAGAAAAGAAAAAACAGGGTACTCCAAATTTAGAACGTTTCGGTAAAGACTTAACTCAGATGGCGAGACAAGGTAAACTTGATCCTGTTATAGGTAGAGATAATGAAACTCAAAGACTTTTAGAAATTTTATGCAGAAGAATGAAGAATAATCCATGCCTTATAGGAGAACCAGGCGTAGGTAAAACAGCTATAGCAGAGGGACTAGCACAAAGAATAGCTTCCGGTAGCATTCCTGAAATTTTAAAAGACAAAAGAGTTATAACTTTTGATATATCTTCAATGGTGGCAGGTTCTAAATATAGGGGGGAGTTTGAGGAAAGGCTTAAGAAGGTTATGCAAGAGATAGTCATCGCAGGAAATGTTATTATATTTATAGACGAAATTCATACCATCATTGGAGCAGGAGGAGCCGAAGGGGCTATTGATGCATCTAATATATTAAAACCAGCCCTCGCTCGAGGAGAACTTCAATGTATAGGTGCAACAACTATAGATGAATACAGAAGGCATTTTGAAAAAGATGCGGCACTCGAGAGGAGATTTCAACCTATAATTGTAGGAGAACCAAGCAAAGAGGAAGCTGTTGAAATATTAAAAGGATTAAGAGATAAGTATGAAGCACATCATAGAGTAAAGATTACTGATAGTGCAATAGAAGCAGCTGTTACCTTATCACATAGATATATATCTGATAGATATTTACCTGATAAAGCAATAGATCTTATAGACGAAGCTGGTGCAAAAGTAAGAATTCAAAATTTAACTGCTCCACCGAACCTAAAAAATTTGGAAGAAGAAATAGATGGAATTTCTAAAGAGAAAGCTGATGCTATATCAGTGCAGGACTTTGAAAAAGCAGCTAAGGTTAGAGATATCGAAAAAGAATTAAAGGATAAATTATATAATTCAAAAAACAATTGGAAAACTCAAAATCAAGCGGACGAATTAATAGTTACAGAGATTGAAATTGCTAATGTGGTATCAAGATGGATTAATATACCTATAGAAAAATTGACTGAAAAAGAATCAGAGCGGCTACTAAAGTTAGAGGAGGTACTCCACACGAGAGTAATAGGACAATATGAGGCAGTGAAATCCATTTCAAGAGCTGTAAGACGCGCAAGGGTAGGGTTAAAAGATCCAAAGAGACCCATAGGCTCTTTCATATTTTTAGGCCCCACTGGTGTAGGAAAAACAGAATTGTCTAAAGCTTTAGCAGATGCCATGTTCGGTGATGAAAATAACATGATAAGAATAGATATGTCAGAATATATGGATAAACATACTGTTTCAAGGCTTATGGGTTCACCACCAGGATATGTAGGTTTTGATGAAGGTGGTCAATTAACAGAAAAGGTGAGGAGAAACCCTTATTCAGTTATACTTTTTGATGAAATTGAAAAAGCTCATCCAGATGTAGTTAATATTTTGTTACAGATATTAGAGGATGGAAGGCTAACAGATGGAAAAGGCAAAACAGTAGATTTTAAAAATACAGTAATTATAATGACATCAAATGTAGGTGCATCTACTATAAAAAAACAGAGGTCTCTAGGTTTCGATATAAAGGGTAATGAAGCGAACTCTAAATATGAAAAGATGAAAGAAAATATGATGGAAGAGCTAAAACATTCCTTTAAACCTGAATTTTTAAATAGAATAGATGATATTATCGTATTTCATTCGCTAGAACATGAAGATTTATATAAAATAGTAGAATTAATGCTTACGGTAGTAAAAGAGCGTCTTAAAGATCTCGAAATTGATATTACTTTTGATGAGGAAACTAAAAAGCATTTGGCTAAGGCGGGACTTAATACTACTTATGGAGCTAGACCACTAAGGCGAGAAATAACTAATACTGTGGAAGATAAGCTTTCTGAAGAAATACTTAAGGGTAATATTAATAAAGGGGATAATGTAAGTGTTCTTATGAAAAATAGTGAATTGATTTTTAAGACTTTACATATTTAATGTTGACTATATGTAGGATAGGCTTAAAAAAAACATAATTTTTTTCTTTAGCTTTCAATTTATAACTAAACTTACAAATAAATAAAACTAAGGAAAACTGTATACTAGAGGTATACAGTTTTCCTTAGTTTTATCTTCAGGATATGCAATTATATTCTGTTATACACCACATGTGCATCATTTGTATCGCTAACTATTGGATTATGGTAATTCTACAATTCAAATTATAAAAGATTTTTCATAAACAACATAGGCACATTAATATTTTATATGAAAATGATTATTTATTATCTATATATTTAACATTTTTAATTTCTGGCATAGACATATTCAATGATTTTAATGTATCTTTATTTATATATACTTCTGTTTCTTCAGAGATTTTAATTGGCATATTAGATATATCGTTACCCTTTAGTACATCAACTGCCATGTTGCCTGCTTCATATCCTAACTTATAATAATCTATTCCTACAGTAGCTAATGCTCCAGATTCTACTGAGCCTTTTTCAGATGCTATAATAGGTATTTTTGCCTCCAATGTATTTTTTACTATTATAGGCATGGATGACACTATTAACTGATCAGTTGGTACATATAAAACATCTATCTTTGTAAGCAAGCTACTTATGGCACTATTAACTTCATTAGTGCTTGTTACTCCGGAAGTAACAATTTCATAACCTTTAGCTGCTTTTTTTAGCTCATTTACCTGTACTTGAGAATTTACTTCACTTGTATTATATAAAATTCCTATTCGTTTAGCATTAGGCATCAAATCCTTTATTAACTCCAATTGTTTTTTCACTGGCAAATAGTCTGAAGTCCCAGAAACATTAGTTTCTGGCTTATCTAAAGACTTTATTATTCCAGCTTGCACAGGATCAGTAACAGCCGTAATTATTATTGGAATTTTTTTTGTAGCATTATATGACCCTTGTGCTGAAGGGGTAGCTATTGCATAAATTAAATCCTTCTTTTCAGATGCAAACTTTTTACCGATAGTTTGGGTCGTAGTTATATCTCCTTGGGCATTTTGATAATCAATATCTATATTCTCTCCATCCTTATAACCATTATCCTCTAGTGCTTTTATAAATCCTTCTCTACTTTGATCTAGTGCAACATATTCTACTATTTGACTTATACCTATTTTTATAACTTT
>DAVZGU010000292.1:0-3664 GCA_052274215.1 Clostridium sp.
AGTGAAGGAAAAGTACGCACTATATTAAAAAAATAGGGTGCGTAAAAAAATGTTCTCTTAGTATTGGGGGGCTTTAGTCCTGTTTCTTTATAAGTTTGTATATAGGTGGGAATAGGACTTTAGAAAGAGTTGTTCAAGAAGAAATCAAGGTATTAGCTTAATTTCTTGATCTTTCTAAGTATAGAAAAAAATTATCTTAACAAAGGAACTGATTTTTTATGTATATATGTAAAAAATGTGGGCTATGTTGTATGCAAGTAGGAAAAAGTTTAATCTATAAAGAATTAGATAGAGGAGATGGTATATGTTATCACTTTGATACTAAAACAAAGCTATGTAAAATATATGATAAACGTCCAGATTTATGTAATATTAGTAAAGCGTATGAATTATATTTTAAAAACCAAATGAGTAAAGAGGATTATTATGAGTTAAATTACAAATCATGTAAAAAAATAAGAGGTATGAGAGTAAAATAAACGCAATAGTATTGAATTAATCTAGGGAGGAGATGAATCTAAGTTGTTTCGTTTTTTTAAAAGAAAAACAAATGAACAAACAGATGATTGTGATGATAGAGCTAAAGAAGGTGAAGACTCTATAACAATAGGTTATGGTTTAGCTGTGACAGAGTCAACAAAAAAAATAATAGAAAACACCGCCGCTGAGTATGCAAAACCTGAGTCTTATACAGGAAACAGAGATTTATATGACAGCGGGAGAGCAAAGAAAAATGCAAAAATACAGTTGTTTAAGAATGGAAAAGATGTAATAGATCCATATACTGAAAAAAAAATACTCCTTACTAAAAAAGAAGCAAAAACATTATATGGTGACGATTGGCAAAGCCATCTTGCTGAAAGTGATCATATAAAACCATTAGAACGAATATATGTAGAAACTAAGAATAAGGTCTGGTTAACAACTGATAATATTAGAGATGCAGCTAATAGTCGCGATAATATTGTAGTTACATCTAGAAAAGTTAACAATTCAAAACGTAGTCGCACGAATAAAGAGTATGTGGAGAATAAAGAATATCTTGAAGAAAAAGGTATCAACCTTTCTATATTTGGTAAAGAAACAGCTATTAGAGATGGAAAGAATGCAAATAAATCAATAAATCGTCAACTGAGAAAAGATACTATAAATAATATTATGAAAACAGGACATGGGGCTGGGAAAATAGGAGCTAAAAACTCTGGTATTACAACAGCAACAATGTCTGGGATTATGAATATCGTTGCTGTTATAGAAGGAAAAAAGGATGCACATGAAGCTGTTGCTGATACGGTTACAAGCAGTGGAAAAGCAGCTGCATCAGGATATATAATGGGTGGAGGTTTAGCTGTAGCTTCACACTCATTATCGAACTCATCTTCAAAATTTATACAAGCCCTTACAAAATCAAATGTTCCAGGCAATGTTATAACAGCTGTAATGCTAACAGGAGATACATTAAAGGAATATGGAAATGGTGAAATTTCTACACAAGAATGTTTAATTAGATTAGGAGAAAAAGGTATAAATTTTGCAATGACAGGTTATTCAATGGGTGTTGGACAAGCTTTAATTCCAATTCCAGTAGTTGGAGCAACTATAGGTGCACTGGTAGGTTCTCTGTTAACAAGCAATTACTCAAATAAACTGATTAATGAATTAAATACAAAAGAATTAGAGAATCAGGAGAGAGAGCGTATTATAAAAGAATGTGAAGTAGCTACGCAAAAAGCTATAAAATTTAGGGAAGAATTGGAGATTTATTTAGAAAACTATTTTAGTGATTATAAAGATTGTTTTAATGAAGCAGTATGTGAAATAAAATATGCAATGTTATTAGGTGATTCGGAGGGCGTAGTTTCTGGAGCTAATAAGGTTACAAAAAAATTAGGTGTAAAAGTACAATATGAGACATTCGAAGAATTTGAAGATTTTATGAATTCCGATGAATTGTTTAAACTTTAAGATAGGAGGGGGAAAAATGCCAATACCATTTCTTGTAGCGGGAGCAGCAGTTGCTGCTGGAGCAGTTGGATTAGCAGGACATAAAGATGCAAAAGAAACAAATGAAAGAGCAGAAAGAATGTGTAGAGAAGCACAAGAGCTGTATGAAGATTCAAAAGCTTCATTGGAGAAATCAAAAGATAAAATGGAGAAATCACTTTTGAAGCTAGGAAATACAAAGAAAAGTACATTAGACAACTCTGTAAATCAATTTATAAAAAGTTATGAAAGAATTAAAGATATCGATTTTACGGAATCAACAGAGGTAAGTGAACTTTCTAAATTACAAATATCATCAGATGATGTAATTGAACTCATAAATATGTCAAATATTTATGATTCTAGTATTAAAAGTGGAGTAGCAGGAGCAGCAACAGGTACAATAATAGCATTGGCGGCTAATGGATCACTTCCTATAATAGCAAGTTCATTAGGAACTGCAGGGTCCGTATTAGCGATTGGTGAAGTTGGAATGGCAGCAAGTTTAGCAGGTTCGGCATTATCAGTAGGAGCAGCAATGACACCTCTTGCATCCATAGCAGCTCCAGTCGTACTATTTACTGGTATTTCTGCTAGTATAAAGGCTGATGAAAATCTAGAAAAAGCCAGGGTTATGTATTCACAAGCAACAGCTGCATCTGAAAAAATGAAAATATCTCAAACATTGTGTGAGGCTGTTTCAGAGAAATCGGATATGTTTGATACACTTTTAATTGAATTAGATGAAATATTTTCAGAATGTACTGCTTTACTTGATGGTATAACAAGAAAAAAGATGGGAGTATTTAAAAATAAGAAAGTTTCTTTTAATAAATTAAAACCAGAAGAAAAAGAATTACTTATGGTTACAGGTGCATTGGCGAAGGCAGTAAAGACCGTGATAGATACTCCTATGTTAAATGAAGATGGAACACTTTATTTCAAGTCAGAGCAAGTTTATAATGATGTAAAAAAAGAGTTGCCACGACTTATACATAATGGTGAAGAAGTTAAATCCATAGACTACGGGATTAAAGCTAAATCATATATTAATAAGAAAACGAAAGTAAAAGGAAATGTAAGTAGTAAGGAAGAAGGGTTTGATGGCAAAAGTGCATTGAAAAGTGTATTTGCAATTATAGCTACAATAATAACGTATAATATTACAGATGGGTTTATTGGGTTCTTACTATTTATACCAGAAATTATAGTGTGTGCTATATCTATATTGGTTATATTAATTGTATTAAGTGAAAAGATTCTTCCTAAATCATTATTTGATGGAGTTGAATCATTCTCTGTGCAGACGGTAAGTGTTATATGTGGGATACCTATAGTCTTAAGTATACTTGCATTGGTGCTATCACCTGAATCTATAATTAATATTATAAGAATACCTTGCATATCTACAATTGCACTATTTGGTGGTCTCTTATTGATTAGATTGAAATTCTAAAAAAATAGATTAATTATACTACATAAGAAAATAACCTTAACGATATTACTTTATCGCTAAGTTGTTCTATTCATTGGTACCACTAAGTTTAAACATATTTTTTTATTGTATAAATAGTTTGTAAAAGTAGGAAATAGAAATTCTTTGTAGAATATCCAATAATAAATAACTTTATAGGAGGATATTTTATGGATTTAAAAATAAGTGACTTACCTCCACAATTTG
>DAVZGU010000293.1:0-3658 GCA_052274215.1 Clostridium sp.
CCCTTGAAAAATAACTAGTCAACATGCTAATTTATTTTTTAAAGATTATTTATGAATAATTTATCTTATTAATAATTTATCATACTTTAATGATAAGTAATTAGTTTTTTTAAAATGTTACAAATTATTCACCACTTACGATAATAATTTAAATATTCTACATAAATACTGATTGTATATAGTATACTCACTATCCTTCTATTATATAAATACTGATTATAAAAAAATAGCGATGCCCAATTATAAAAATAATAGAGCATCACTATTTAAAAATATGTATCTATAAAGTTGAATCTTCCTCGAATAATTTACTTACCGAAACGTCCTCATATATTCTCTTTATAGCCTCTGCTAAAATTGGCGCTACAGATAATGTAGTGAATTTTTCGCATTGTTTACCCTCTGGCATATCAATTGTATTTAATATTATTAATTCTTTTATTACTGAATCATTTATTCTTTGAATAGCTGGCCCTGATAATACGCCATGACTGCAACAAGCATAAACATCTTTTGCTCCGAGTTTAACTAAAGCATTCGCTCCGTTAGTTATTGTTCCTGCAGTATCTATCATGTCATCCATCATGATACAAGTTTTCCCCTTAATATCACCTATAACATTCATAATTTCTGCAACATTAGCCTTTGGCCTTCTCTTATCAATTATTGCTATTGATGCATGTAACTTATCTGCAAATTTTCTTGATCTAGCAACGCTTCCAAGATCTGGTGCAACTACAACTACATCATCCCTATCTTTAAATCCATTTTTGATGTAGTATTTTGCAAGTATAGGTGTCCCCGTCATATTATCAACAGGAATATTGAAATATCCTTGTATTTGAGCTGCGTGTAAATCCATAGTAAGTACTCTATCTGCTCCTGCAGTTGTTATAATATCTGCCACAAGTTTTGCTGTAATTGGGTCTCTAGCCTTTGCTTTTCTATCCTGCCTTGCATATCCATAATATGGTATAACCGCAGTTATTCTTCCTGCTGAAGCTCTCTTAAATGCATCAATCATAATAAGTAATTCCATTAAATTATCATTTACTGGTGCATTAGTTGATTGAACAACAAATACATCTGCGCCCCTGACAGTTTCATGTATATTAACAGATATTTCTCCATCACTAAAAGTTCCTACTTCTGAAGCTCCAATTGGTAATCCTAGTATGTCAGCTATATCTGCGGCTAATTTAGGATTTGAGTTGCCCGTAAAAATCTTAATATTCTTGCCGTGGTTTATCATATGTATTTCTGATTCCTAAAATCATAACAAATCATATTTTAATACGATTCATATAAATTTTCATTCTATACAGTAAATAGAACGTCAGCATCACGAGGCTCAACTACTAGGGTTAATACTTTCACATTAAAATCTTACATACCATTACAGGTAGGTCTTCATAATTCAATGATTATTTAGTAGTTTCTATATACCCATTCTGCTGAAAAAATCAGTTTTACACCTCCCTTTATAATTTACTTATTGATTGTATGCTTTGTTATTTTATTTGCTATGTCCTGATTTCACTACCCAATTTTCAATATTTTTTTGCCTTGCTCTAGCTATTGCCAAAGCATCTTTAGGCACCTCATTTGTAATTGTAGAACCAGCTGCAATGTACGCGTTATCATTAACCTTTACAGGTGCTACTAGGTTAGTATTGCATCCTATAAATGTATTATTGCCTATTATAGTTTTGTATTTTGCTTTTCCATCATAATTTACAACTACAGTTCCGCATCCAAAATTACATCCACTTCCTACCTCCGCATCGCCAATATAAGTAAGATGGGATACCTTTGTATTATCCCCAATAGTTGATTTTTTAATTTCAACAAAATCTCCTATTCTAGCATGCTTACCTATCTTGCTTTCCGGTCTAATGTACGCAAAAGGTCCAACAGTAGTTTGATCCCCTATCTGGCTTTCAATTACTACAGAAGTTTGAACTGAAACTCCGTCTCCTATAATGCTATCAGCAATTCTATTATTAGGATAAAGAACACAGTCTTCTTTAATAATAGTCTTACCCTGCAAAATATTCCCTGGATATATGGTAGTATCTTTTCCTATTACGACTTCTGAATCTATGTATGTATTATTAGGGTCAATTATTGTAACCCCGTTTTCCATATGTTTCTTATTTATTCTTTTTCTCATAATTGCTTCTGCATCTGCAAGCTCTACCTTTGAATTAACTGCGGTAATTTCTTCAACTGGCACATCAAAAGCTCCAACCTTAAACCCTTGCTCCTTTAATATACTAATAACATCTGTTAAATAGTATTCCTCTTGAGCATTATTATTATTTAATCTATCTAAACTATTAAGTAATTCTTTTATGCTAAAACAATACATTCCTGAATTTACTTCTTTAACCGATGCTTCTTCTTTTGTACAATCTTTAAACTCAACTATTTTCTTAACCTCACCATTTTCATCCCTAATTATTCTACCATACTTTGCAGGTTCAGCCATACTTGAAGTTAATATAGTAGCTTTAAAATCACCTTTTTCATGATAATCTAATAGTTTCCTAACTGTACATTCAGTAATTAGTGGACCATCTCCAACAAATATTGCTACCGTACCTTCATTCCCACTTAGGAATTCTTTAGCACACATTACTGCATGACCTGTGCCTAACTGATCTTCTTGAACGGAGTAATTAATTTTTCTATCTTCTGATACTTTTTTAACCTGAGCAGCTCCTTTTCCAATTACCACATCAACCATTTCAATATCTGCATTTCTCATAATGTCAATAACATGGTTTATCATTTCTTTACCACAAACCTTATGTATAACCTTAGGCATATTAGAATTCATTCTTTTTCCTTCACCTGCAGCTAATATTATAGCGCATTTATACAAATTAAACACCTCTTTATACATTAATTCGACACATTTACACATTTTATTTTATATTTTCTTCAGTTAAAACACTTCTTATATTATATTTTATATAACCTTTAATTGCAACTAACCTTGGGCGTTTTTCAATATTTTCTTTATAAAAATAAAAAGGGGGTAACCCCCTTTTTTATACTTCTAAATTTTCTTCTACTTCTTCTACTGCTTTTTCTAATACTCTTGCTACTGGTTTTTCATTTTTTACTTTTTCATACTCATCCAAAATAGCTGATTGAATCTTCTCTCTTGTTTGAGTATTTATTGGGTGTGCTATGTCCTTGAATTCCCCATCTGGAGTTTTTCTACTTGGCATAGCAATAAAAAGTCCACTTTGTCCTTCTATAACTTTAATATCGTGAACAACAAATTCATTATCAAAAGTTATCGATACAATCGCTTTCATTTTACCCTCTGTAGCTATTTTCCTAATTCTAACGTCTGTGATTTCCATACACTCCACCTCCAAGTTGCGTTATAGTTATACTATTTCTCTATAACTTGGGTTTTTCCTTCTTAAATTGTAAATAAAAATTAAATCTTTTGAATATTACACTTTTTCAAAGTTTTTTGATGGAGTTAACTCAGATTTGCCTTCCTCGTTTATTCCTTTAAACTGAATAATCGATATGTATTCTTCTATTAATTTGTGACCGCTTTGAATATTATCAACGAGAACTCCAATACCTAAAAGTTCACTTTCGAATTCTTTAAGCAAATTAATTATACCTGTTG
>DAVZGU010000294.1:0-3625 GCA_052274215.1 Clostridium sp.
GAAGGAAAGTCTCCTACTTCTATAAGTGGGAGTATAAATCTCCTTCTGAAGTCGTCAATTCATCTTCTTCGAAGCTGTGCAGCTCCGCAGGAGATGATTTAATCTAATAACAGAAGTAGGGAATTAAAAAGGTCACAATATTTCAGTGACCTTTTAATAAATTTAATATAAAATTCTATTGTTAACATTTTGTATGGATTTACACCCTGTAAGCACCATAGCTGATTTTAATTCACCTTTAAGGTAATCAATATAAGATTTTACGCCTTCAGCCTTGCCTCCAAATGATGCGGTTACAAATGGCCTACCAATAAGTACAGCATCTGCGCCTAGTGCTAACATTTTAAGTATATCTGCTCCACTTCGAACTCCACCATCAGCTAAAATAATTACTTTACCCTTAACTTCCTCCGCAATTTCCGCAAGGACATCCGCTACACCCGGAGTTTGGTCTAATACTCTCCCACCATGATTTGACACTACAATTGCGGCTACCCCTGCATCCACCGCAAGTTTTGCTTCGTCTGCTGTCATTATTCCTTTTAAAATAAATGGAAGCTTCGTTGATTCAACAATTTCTTTAATCTCTTCTACGGTTTTAGGCATAACTGGCTTGCCATGAAGCGCTAACGTAATAAGACCGCAAGCATCTATATCCATACCTATAGCAAATGCACCCGCTTTTTCTGCTAATTTAATTTTTTCTATAACGTTTGCATTTTCCCAAGGTTTTATTATTGCAATGCCGTTTCCACCCTGCTTCTCTAGTTCACAAAGATTAGTCGTGAAAAAAGAATCTACAGCAGTATCTCCAACCATTGGGATTATCCCCCCCTTTAGGCATCCACTAATAACCCAAGATATATATTCTTCTTCACTAAATTTACCACCCATGTTTAAAGTAGTCCCAGATACGGGAGCTGCAAATACAGGCATATCCATTTTTCTTCCAAATAGTTCTATAGAAGTATCTGGATTTTTTGCATCATGTATAGTTCTCATATTAAGTTTGTAAGCTGCTAGTGACTCTATATTAATTTTAAAAGCATCTCCTGTTCCTTTTCCGCCCATTCCAGGCACCTCTCCAGCACAAGCAACTCCATTACATATAGGACAAACTCTACATCTTTTGTTTAAATTCCCTCTGGCTTCTTTTAAAACATCTTTATAATCCATTTTATTTCCCCCTTAATTATAATTCTAAATCATCTAAGTTTTCTTCTGTATAAACTTTTATACCCCTCGATAATAATAACTGTGCAGTAACTCCATTACCATTTCTTTTGGTTCCACTAAAAGTTCCATCATATATTTGGGGAGTTCCGCACGAAGGACTTCGTGCTTTTAAAATAGCAATACTAGCTCCGACCGTTCGTGCAATTTCAAGAGTTTCATAAGCCCCTTTTATAAACTTTTCGGTTACATCATCATCTTCTGGTCCAAAAATTCTAGCTTTGCCTTCTAGCACATCCAGACCATCCCCATTTACAATTTCATGAGGAGCCCTAGGGGTTTCTTGTCCCCCTAGTTGTTCTGGACAAACAGGCATTGCTTTTCCTTCTTTTAATAGTTTAAGCACACGTGCATCTAAATTATTTCCACCGTTATACTTACAATTAATGCCACATAAACAAGCACTTACAATAATCATGCCATAACCGTCCTTTATTTTAGTTCTACTACAGTAACTCCGCTACCGCCTTCACCATAATTTCCTAATCTATATGTTTTAACATGACCATGCCTCTTTAACATATCTGTAATAGCTTTTCTTAAAACCCCTGTTCCCTTACCATGGATAATGGTAGCTTCTTTAAGTCCTCCTAAACAAGCTTCATCTAAATATTTATCAACAGTATAAATAGCTTCCTCCGAATCCATACCTCTTAAATCTACAGAGGTTGACACACTTCTTATATTTAGCTTCATCTCTCTCTTAATTATCTTTGCCTTTTTCTTATCTTCCTGGGTAAGCTTTGATTCTCGCAGATCACACACTTTAACATTTATCTTCATAATACCAGCTTGAACCTGCACCTCACCTTTTTTATCAGGTTTCGAGATTACAATAACCTTTTGGTTAAGAGATGGTAAATATACCTCCTGACCTTGTTTTACATTTTTTAATTTTTCTCCTAGTTCGTCATTGCTTTTTTCTACATGTCGATCTAAAGTTTCAAGCTTATTTTTGATTTTCATTCTTTCCTCTTCAAGCTTTTGCCTTGCTTCAGACGAATATCCAAGTTTTTCAAGTTGTCTCATGTTTTTAAGAATGACATCCGATTCTTCCTTGGCATCTTTTATAAGTCTCTTTGCTTCCCTTTGAGCTTCATACATTGCATTTTCTCTAATGTTTTCAAGTTTATATAATTTTTCCTGGTATTTATCTTTTAACTTACTAGCTTCTAGTTTCAAAGCTTCAGATTCCCTAGCATCACGCTCTGCCTTTATGCTCTTTTCTTGCAAACTTTGAACTAATTCTTCAAACTCCAATGTCTCTTTAGAAATATTCTCTTTTGCATTTTTAATAATGTAATCTGGAAGACCTAGTCTCTTAGATATTTCAAAAGCATTTGATTTACCTGGCACTCCAATTATCAGTCTATATGTTGGGCTTAACGTATCTACATTAAATTCTACAGAAGCATTTTCAACCCCTGTAGTTTTTAACGCATATCCTTTTAATTCACTATAATGAGTAGTTGCAACTACTTTTGTACCTCTTGCTCTTAGGTTTTCGAGAATTGAAACAGCAAGTGCTGCTCCCTCTGTAGGATCTGTTCCAGCCCCTAATTCATCAAATAGAGCTAGAGATTTTATATCTGCTTTTTCAATTATATTTACTATATTTGTCATATGAGAAGAAAATGTAGATAAGCTTTGCTCTATGCTTTGCTCGTCACCTATATCTGCGAAAATCTCATGAAAAAAGCTTACCATGGACCCTTCTCTAGCTGGAATTAAAATCCCACTCATAGCCATTAACTGAATTAAGCCTACAGTTTTTAAAGTTACTGTTTTACCCCCGGTATTAGGTCCTGTTATTACTAGTGAAGTAAATTCTCCTCCTAAATAAATATTACTAGGTACTACAACCTTAGGATCTATCAAAGGGTGTCTTGCTTCAATTATATCTATTACTCCATCTTCATTAACCCTTGGAATAATAGCATTAATTTCTATTGCATACCCTGCCTTTGCAAAAATAAAATCTAATTCCCATACTATATTTGCATTGTTACCAACAATATTTATATTTTCATATATCTTATAGGATAATTCAGCCAAAATTCTCTCAACCTCAGCCTTTTCCTTTAGCATAATTTCCTTAATTTCATTATTTAGGTTCACTAAACTCATTGGCTCAATGAATAGTGTAGCCCCTGAAGAACTCTGATCATGCACAATTCCTGGAACACTACCTTTATGTTCTATTTTGACGGGAATTACATATCTATCCCCTCTTATAGTATAAAGGCTTTCTTGAAGATATTTTGCATTTGATCTAACTAACGAAGTTACCTTATCTTTCACTGAGGCATTCTTCTCTTTTAAGGATTTCCTTAAGCTAAAAAGTAAACTACTAGCCCTATCAGAAATTTCTTCATCACTAATTATTGCTATA
>DAVZGU010000295.1:0-3612 GCA_052274215.1 Clostridium sp.
TGTTTTAGCTGGTTGGGTTTCCAATTTTGGAACTACCCGTGTCACAAACGAGGTTGCAGCCTCATTGATAGAAGTGGAATCTCTACTCTATCTCACTTTTACAAAAGGAGATGTTATATATGTCAAAGTACTTAAATAGCCTTGTAGTAGGGATCGATGTTGCTTCTGAACTCTCTTTTGCGGTAGTCAATATAGACAGCCCTTTAAAGTTTTCCACACCGCCGACGGTTTTAACTACTTAATTGAGCAAATAAAAAAAGCTGAAGAAGAGTTTCCAACAAAACCTGTGTTCTTTATGGGGTCCACAGGCGTGTATCATCTAACTCTTTTCCACTTTCTTAAGGATAAGAAGTTTGAGACCTTCGTTATCAATCCTCTTGTTACTAATTGTAACAAAAATAAGGACATTAGGAAAGTGAAAAATGATAGATGTGATGCATTATCTATTGCAAAAATAGGGGAATTTGAAGATATTAAGGTTTCATCTGATGCGGATATCAACATTTTTTCTCTAAAGCTGTTAATACGTGATTATTATAAATATATTGACATTAGGTCAGGTTTAAGAAAAAGCTAAGTAATTCCTTATGCATATCTTTTAGTGGATATCAAAATATCTTTTCTAACACCTGTGGATTAGTTTCAATTAACATATTGAGTAAATATCCTTCTCCACAGGCTGTTTTTTTAGATCCAAAGCAGGATATTATAGATATTTTACTTAATTCAAGAAAAGATCTTAAGTTGGCTGAGGAAAAACACCCTAAGCTCATAGAATCCACTAAAAATGTCCAAATTGTCAGCTTAAAATCTCCAATGTTATCAACAGCGCTTACTACTTCTATATCACTCTACGAGGCTATTGATACTGAAATATGTAAGCTTTTAAAAGAGATTAAAGGATTCATAGACAGTGATGAAATACCTCTAGCTTTTTCCAAAAACATATCATTATTAATGTCTAAACGTGGTACAATGTATGGTCGAAGAACTCTATACGCCGCGGCATTAGCCTCCATTAGAACCAAACGTAATGGAGAAGGCATGAATCAAGTTTTATTTAAATACTACAAAGAAAACCTAAAAGGCAAAATTCGCTTTAGTCGCAGTTATGCACAAGCTCATTAAATACCTATTTGCTGTTTTGAGAAATCAACAAGAGTACCACGTTAGGGATCCTAAATTACACCAGAAAATGTTTTTAGAAAACAATAACAATCAAGCTGCATAATTAATAGTTTCAGCACCCTTTTTTATCATCATCCGTCTTTCGAAATGGTCTTTATGTTGTGCCTAAAATTAATCTAAATGAATTCCAAATTAATAGTTAACTTTAACTAGCTGGTCTAATATGTATTTTTTTTAATTAATAATTTCTTTTTATCAGCTAAAACAACTTGTAGTATTTCTAGTATTCTATTACTAGTTTTGCCATCGCCATAGGGATTAGTCAATTCTTTACAACTATCTATGAAACTGTTATTATGCAAACATTGGTCAATACATTTAATTATGCCATTCACAGAATAATCAGTATCTATTACGTTTGCCTCTCTTATTCTACCTGCTTGTCTTGTACCTATATTTATACAAGGTATTTTGAAAGAGGTAGTCTCTAATACTCCACTAGAAGAATTACCTATTGCAAAACTACAATGCTTTAATAGAGAATAATACTCTTCTTGTGCTAAACTTTTTACTAATAAGAATTTACTATTTAAATTATCTTCATTTTTAATTTTATCCATTATTATATCATTTCCAATATCAACATTAGGTTTAGTACAAACAACCTGAATACTCTTATCATTAAGGCTTTTAATTATATTATTTATCTGTTGTTCGATAAAATCAAATTCAGTAGGTACTGGATGAAATGTTAAAACACAATATGGTTTGTCAAAATCTATTTTACTAAATTTCTTTTTCAAATCATTTTTACTCAAGTACTCACACTCATTAATATAATCTATTGCTGGAGATCCTGTATTAAATATTCGCCATTCCTCTTCACCCATTTTAATTATTCTATCTTTATGTTCTTGTGTCGCAGTAAAATGCAGGCTTGATAATTTTGTTATACAATGTCTAATATTATTATCATAAGTAACATAATTAGTTATGCTATCCCCACCAAATATATGACAAACGGGAATATCACATAACATTGCACTATACACTGGTACTATTAATTCAGTTCTATCTCCAAGCACTATAATTAAATCAAATTCATTATTCTTAAGATAATCGCTAAAAGAAATAAATCCAATACCTAAACTCTTTATTAAAGAATATTTATTTAAATTACCCAAAAACAAATCCACGTCATCTACATTCTCACATTTTTCTTTAACATAATCTATTGTATATCCATATTCTTTAAGTAAATGCATTCCTGTAGCAATTACTCTTACTGAAAACTCATCTGAAGATTCCATTTTTTTCATTATCGGATATAGCAATCCAAAATCAGCTCTTGAGGTAGTAACAACTCCAATTTTTTTCACAAAATCACCTACTTAACTTTTCTGATAATATTGTATCATCTTTTTTTACTTTACTAAGAACCTTTTTACCTAATATTTCATTTAAACATGCAGGACTTATTCCATTTCCAGGTCTTTTAAATGCTATATTATAAAAAGATAATTCTTCTCCTGACATTAAATCAATTTTAGCAACAATACTTTTACGACCTGTTATTTTAGAATTTTCTTCACTTTTACAACACTTTTTTATTCCATCCCCAAACGCATTTTCAATATTTCTAATACTTGAAACCATACTTTTTAATTCCCTCGGATCCAATGAAGCTCTATGGTCAGGTCCTTGCATATTTTTATCTAAAGTGAAATGTTTTTCAATGATCTTAGCCCCCATAGAAACTGCTGCTATAGACACTTCTATTCCGATTGTATGATCCGAATATCCAACTGGTAATTTAAAAGATTCTTTCATCGTAAGCATTGCATTTAAATTCACATCTTCATAAGTTGTAGGATAATTTGAAGTGCAATGAAGTAATGTTATTTTATCATTTCCACACTCTTTTATTGAATTTATAGCTGCTTCAATTTCTCCCAAATTCGCCATCCCGGTAGAAACTATCATCGGTTTATTAAGCTTCGCAATATATTGAAGAAAAGGTATATTAGTCAAATCTCCAGAACTTATTTTATAAAAAGGTATATTTGTTTTTTCTAATAAATCAACACTTGAAAAGTCAAATGGTGTAGATAAAAAAGTTATCCCCTGTTCTTTACAATATTCATTTAATATATAATGATCATCAAAAGACAGTTCTAATTTTTTCAACATTTCAAATTGACTGCCAGTACCTGTAGTATCCTCTTGATACTTAGCTTTTTCAGCGTATCCAGTAACCATATTCTCAGTTTTAAATGTTTGAAATTTAACCGCATCTGCACCAGCTTCAACTGCTATGTCCACAAGCTTTTTAGCTATGTCTAAACTTCCATTATGATTTACTCCAGCTTCAGCAATAATATAAGTTTTATACATTATATCCCTCTTTCATTAAATATTCAACAAATCTAAAATCATTGATATCATCTATATCCACCGAAGTATTTTTATCCATAATATAAGGTA
>DAVZGU010000296.1:0-3608 GCA_052274215.1 Clostridium sp.
TGGACCCTATAAATACAGACGATGAAGATGTTAATGCCTCTCGTTTGGAACTTTTAGATGTATTAAAGTCTTTTTCTATAATAAAATCAATTCATGACTTTAGAATTGTAGGCGAGGGCGAACATAAAAATCTTATTTTTGATGCTGTAATTGATTTTAACCCAAGCTTTACGGATGTTGATGGACTTAACCTAGAAGATGAAATCAATAAAGAACTAAAAAAATGCTACCCAAATTATAATGCCATAATGACATTAGATAGAGATTATTTAGGAGTCCAATAAATTTAAAAAAGTATATATTACTACAGATGCATTCACTTCGCTAAGAACTACTTCAATGCATTTTACGTAATATATACTTTTTTTGCACATTAGAGGATGAAATCATGTGGAGTGTGGATTAAATATTTGTCAATTAACATCAATTTAAATATGTAAGTTAATTGTTGCTAAACTTACGCTTTACTCTGCTTCCTTTTCATTCCACAGGATTTTGGATCTACATAATCAAAATCAAATTGATGGTATAGTTTATCTGCAGGTTTATTGGCAATCAAACATACATATGCATTTTCGTCTGTATTTTTGTTTAAATAATAATCCACTTCTCTCATAATCACTTTCCCTAGACCCTTACGTTGATAATCAGGATCTACCATAATATCAGAAATAACATAGGTTATACCTTGATCACCGATAATCCTTCCAAAACCAATTAACTTATCATCATCCCACAAAGAAACAATAAATAATGAATGTTTCAAGGCAATCTCTGCTTTTAATAAATCTTTCGTTCCCATTCCAGTTTTTAGTCTCAAGGAAATGTATTCTATCGCTGTTGGAGCACTATATCTTATATCCATGTCTATTGACCCCTCCGATTATATAAATGAATTTTATTGTACAACATTTTACAAGTCTGAATCAATCGTAGATTTATGATTGATGAACACTATATGGATACTATGAATCAGATCTTATAAAATTTTCATAGTAATTACAGCGATTACAATGATTAAGCCGTAAATTACATGAAAAATACCATATTTACTTACTTTATTAGGTTCTTCTAAATATTTTTTCTGTGTCAACTCAATTTTATTTAATCCGCTGAAAATTTCTTTTAATCCGATAAATAATATTAATATATCAATACCAATATTACCAATATTCAGAAAGTGTATAACCACCATAATGAGAATAGCAATACTAAATATACTATCTGCTAATGAATATATTTT
Source organism: Clostridium sp. (assembly GCA_052274215.1). Lineage (GTDB taxonomy): Bacteria > Bacillota > Clostridia > Clostridiales > Clostridiaceae > Clostridium_AD. The sequence continues at coordinate 1,244 of DAVZGU010000296.1, forward strand.
TTTCTTATTTTTTGCCATAAATATATGAGAGATTTTCCAATCCCTAATTTTTTACCTACATAGTTTGCCACTCCCATATAGATTTTCATAATTACTATAAACATAAATATAACACTTAAGACTCCTAAGACATACTGAATATAATCCATAATTCCTCCTTATCAGAAATCAAATAATCAATGATGTTGCTGTACATAAAATTACGTTGTTGTATGTATCTTGTTTTTAGAATATACATAACTATTGATAAAATAATATATCACAGTAAGCATTGGCCTATAATCACCTCACACATGAAATTTATATACATTATCACAATTTATGTCTAACATAGTCTAAAAATAAAATAAGAAGTTCTAAAGCTTACTTCAATGCATTTTACGTAATATATACTTTTTTTGCACATAAACACAAATCTATCTATGGTAGATAGCAACCATTGAGTTTTATAGAATCTTAGTTTATGTAAAAAAAATTTCCTCAAACAACTTAGGAACACATAATAGTTATTAATTGTTATGTGTTCCTAAGGAATATTCTATTCTAGTTAATGAACCCATTTTATTGATTCGTTATAAACGAATAGAACTAATAAGCAAACTCCATCTTAACAAATTCACCATACCCTATTAGTGTTTCTTTACTATAAGTATCAACAGTCTTAAAACCTGCCTTCTTATAACCTTTAATTGCCCTTTCGTTAAAAGATCGAACTTCTAAAATAATTTTTTTATTGCCATATCTACTCTTACATTCATTTTTTAATAATTCCATAAAATTATCACCAAATCCTTGTCCACATAAAGAGGGTTTTAAGCCAAACCCAACCAAAACATAGTCATTATTATTTATAAATCTAATGTAGCCACATAAACTATCAAATTCATTAATAACAGAACCAAACTCATTTTGCCTTTTTGACTCTATTGCAATGCCCCAATTTTGCCTAAGAATAACATCCCATTCCGGAAAATTATATATAGAATATTTACCCTCATATTTCCAATTACATATTTGTTTTGCATAATCCTCAGTCAAATTTTCTATTTTAAAATTCATTGTACAATCCCCTCAAACGCTTCGATTTATATTAATAAAAATGGCACTTATAACATCTTCCATTTTTGTTTCCCACATCACCCTATAAGTAACTGTAAACTACTATTGTGAACTATGCCGCGGCTAATAGTGGAACCACTATTAGAATTAATATGATCATGATTAATGACAATATTTTACCTAATGTTGCCCCTAAATTATTTTTAAACTTATACCCCACAATAACTGATGGTATAAAAAACAATAAAGAATAGAATGCTGTATAATGCGTTCCACTACTACCATTAGACCATGAGTTTAACCCTATAAATTTTAATACATTATCTCCAAAAGAGGAGACAAATAATATTCCCATAACATATAACAATAAAGAAATTGAACCTATCCCTATTTTTTTATTAACTTGTCTCAAAATTAACACCCCCATGCAAATTATATTTTCATAACTCTTAATGTGCACTTTTTAACAACTACTTATTAAATTATACTTTACTTATATACAATATATAACATAAATTCACATTAGAACGAACACGATTATATATAATTTTATTGCCTGTAGAGTTGCCTGATTAATATTTATTATAAGATATTTAATCCGAAAGGGGATGTTCTAGTGGATATAACCTCCTCTATCCATATTGATTTCAGCAGAAAATAATTTTTCTTCCAAATAGAATGTAACTGGCTTTTCGACACTGATAAACTGACACTTTCCTTCTGAACTGTCGTTAAAGTAGACAGATTAAAACCCCACATCATGATTGATATGGGGTTGTTTGCGACGCAATATATGAAAATTATGACTTAACTCTATTGTTTGCCTTTATGATAACGCAGAGCTTTATGAACATCTGAGTATATAAATAAAGGTAAATAATTCCCACTCCTATTATTCGGTATTCATGAGGAAATTTAGATTTTTCCACTGTATGGTTAATTTCAAGTCTAAAAGCATACGAACTGGCTTTTCGTAAATGCCAAGGTGAGGATACAATAACTGCTGTTCTCAATCCTCTATCTTTCATAATTTTCTTTGAGTTTACTAAATTTTCATATGTACCCTTTGCAAGTTTTTCACGAATTATACTGCAATTAGGCACTCCTAATTCAATCAAGGTTTGTGCTATGACATCTGCCTCAACATAGTTATTAGCGACTGCCGCACCAGTGCAAATAATCACTTCAGCAATTCCTTCATGATATAGTTTTGCTGCTTTATTTATTCGCTCTCGCAGAATTGGTGACACGCTTCCATCTTTTTTTGCGGGATAACCAAGTACAATAATCACATCTTTTTTTTGCC
>DAVZGU010000297.1:0-3599 GCA_052274215.1 Clostridium sp.
GACTGTAAATCTGTTACGTAATGTTTCGATGGTTCGAATCCGTCCTCCTCCACCAAAAGACATCTATAGATGTCTTTTTTTATTTTTTACAGAGTTTAGATTCTGTTGACACTATAGAATGCATATGGTATTATAATTAAAAGTTAATAATTGATAACTCTTATCAAGAGAGGTGGAGGGAAAAAGGCCCTATGAAACCCGGCAACCGGTGCAATGCACCATGGTGCCAATTCCTGCAGTTATAATCTGCAAGATAAGGGAGATGATTAAATCACCTCTTCTTATATTTGGAAGAGGTTTTATTTTTTTTATATGGAAAATTCAGAGAAGTAGAAAGGAGAATTATAATGAAAAGATTATTTACATCAGAATCTGTTACAGAAGGACATCCAGACAAAATTTGTGACCAAATTTCAGATGCCGTACTTGATGCTATTTTAGAACAAGATCCTTATGCTAGAGTTGCTTGTGAAACAGCAGTTACTACAGGAATGGTTTTAGTTATGGGAGAGATAACAACTAGTTGTTATGTAGATGTTCCTAAAGTTGTTAGGAATACCATTGAAGGTATAGGATATACTAGAGCAAAATACGGATTTGATGCTAGCACATGCGCTGTAATTACGTCTATTAATGAACAATCACCAGATATAGCTATGGGAGTAGATGAGGCCTTAGAATCTAAATCAGGTGAGATTGATAAGGTTGACGCAATAGGTGCTGGTGATCAAGGAATGATGTTTGGATTTGCAACTAATGAGACACCAGAATACATGCCACTACCAATTGCTATGGCTCACAGATTAGCAAGGAAGTTAAGTGAAGTAAGAAAGAATGGCACATTAGATTACTTAAGACCGGACGGAAAGACTCAAGTTACTGTAGAGTATGAAGATAATAAGCCGGTAAGAATAGATACTATTGTTATTTCAACTCAACATGCAGAAGAAGCAACACATGATCAAATTGAAAATGATTTAAAAGAGCATGTAATAAAACCTGTAGTTCCAAGTGGATTATTAGATGAAAATACTAAATATTATATAAATCCTACAGGTAGATTTGTAATTGGAGGACCGCAAGGAGACTCTGGTTTAACAGGAAGAAAAATAATAGTAGATACTTATGGTGGATATGGAAGACATGGCGGTGGAGCATTCTCAGGAAAAGATGCAACGAAAGTTGATAGATCTGCTGCATATGCCGCAAGATGGGTTGCTAAAAATTTAGTTGCTGCAGGAGTTTCAGATAAATTGGAAATTCAGTTAGCTTATGCTATAGGTGTAGCTAAACCGGTATCTATAGAGGTTGAAACTTTCGGAACAGGGAAAATTGCCGATGATAAAATAGTTCAAATAGTCGAAAAAGTATTTGACTTAAGGCCAGCTGTAATTATAAGAGAATTAGAACTAAGAAGACCTATTTACAAACAAGTAGCTGCCTATGGACATTTTGGAAGAATTGATTTAGATCTTTCATGGGAAAAACTAAACAAGGTTGATGAAATAAAAAAGTACTTATAATATAAAAAAAGGGATAACGATTAATAATTGTTATCCCTTTTTAGTGCATATGATTATTAAGCAGTATTTTGATAAAACCTAAGATAGGGGTATACTGAACATAAAAGATGTAAAATACATATGATATAATAACATTAATAATAATATTATTGTTAATAATATTATTATTAATGTTATTATATGAATTTATAAATAGGAGAGATTTTATGCCAGAAATACAAGGGATAATCGAAGATGTAGTATTTCATAATGAAGAAAATGGATATATAATTGCTCATTTGAATAATAATAAAAAGCAAATAACTGTGGTAGGCATTGTGCCATATATAAGTGAAGGGCAGAACCTGAAATTAACGGGTGAATGGGTTACTCATCCTCAATTTGGCAAGCAATTTAGAATAATGCAATGTGAGGAAATAATACCTAGTTCACTTGAAGGTATAGAAAAATATTTAGCTTCAGGAGTTATTCAAGGAATTGGACCAATAACTGCTAAAAAAATTGTACAGCACTTTGGCGAAAACACCATGAATATATTAGATAATGAAATTGAAAGATTAAAAGAGATTGATGGTGTAGGACAAAAAAAGATTCAATTAATCTTTGAATCATATTCTAAGCAACGAGAAGTTAAAAACATAATGATATTTCTTCAAACATATGGAGTAACGCCTAACCAATGTGTGAAAATTTATAAAAAATATGGAGGAGACTCTATAAAGGTAGTACAGGATAATCCTTATGTGCTAACTGAAACCATTTCTGGAGTAGGATTTAAAATTGCGGATAAGATAGCACAAAGTTTAGGCATTGACAAAGAGTCGCCTTTTAGAATACAAAGTGGAATTAATTATGTGGTAAATGAATTTTGTGCTATGGGAAATACTTATATGCCCTTAAACAAATTATACAAAGAATCTAAAAATATTCTTGGGGTTACGGCTGAAGAAATTGAGAAAAATGTTTATGATAATGTATTGCAGGGAAAATTGAAAGTTGAAAATATTGATGAAGAAGACTGTGTTTTCACTATGCCTTTCTATTATTGTGAATTAGCTATTACTAAAAAAATTATAACCTTATCTATAGAAAAGTATAATAAATTAGAAATAGATATAGAAGAAAAGATTAATGACTTCGAAGAAGAAAAAAACATAAAATTTGCAACATCTCAAAAGACTGCTATTTGTGGTGCTGCGGAAAATAGTATCGAAATTATAACTGGAGGTCCAGGTACTGGCAAAACTACTATAATTAATTGCATTATAGAGGTATTTGAAGAAGCAGGAATGAAAGTTTATATGGCTGCGCCTACCGGAAGGGCCGCCAAAAGAATGACAGAGGCTACTGGTCGCGAAGCCAAAACCATACATAGGTTATTAGAACTTGGAGTAGGCAGAGATGATGGGTCACAGTTCTCTAGAAGTGAGGAATCGCCTTTAGATTGTGATGTACTAATTATTGATGAAGCATCTATGATAGACATAATGCTTATGAATAGTTTATTAAAAGCTATCAGCGTAGGAACTAGACTTATAATTGTTGGTGATGTTGACCAATTGCCATCTGTCGGACCAGGCAATGTACTAAGAGATATTATTGATAGTAAATGTGTTAAAGTAGTTAAGCTTAAGGAGATTTTTAGGCAAGCACAAGAAAGTATGATTATTGTGAATGCTCACAAAATTAATAATGGCGAGATGCCTATTTTAAATAAAAAGGATAAAGATTTTTATTTTATTGAAAATAATGAGCCAGAGAAAATCTTAGATAGTATAATTGCTTTAATTAATACTAGACTGCCGAAATTTAACAAAGAGTGGGATAAGATGAAGAACATTCAAATACTCTCTCCTATGAGAAAAGGGATATTAGGTATAGAAAATCTAAATGAAAAGCTTCAGGAAATATTGAACCCTAAATCTAAGTATAAAAAAGAAAAGGAATATAGAAATACTATATTTAGGGTAGGCGACAAAGTTATGCAAATTAAAAATAATTACTCTGTAAAATGGAAAAAAATCAATGCAAAAGCCGAAGACGGAGTGGGCATTTTTAATGGTGATGTAGGATATA
>DAVZGU010000298.1:0-3597 GCA_052274215.1 Clostridium sp.
AACATTAAAAGATGTTGTTATGGCGGCTAGAAGGTCCATACCAGATTTTAATGTGCGAGGAGCATTAACTACTTTCTCAGGGATAAGAGCTAGTAGCAATACGGGGGATTTTATCATTGAGGAAAGCAGAGTTAAAAGATTTATTAATGTGGCTGGGATAGATTCTCCAGGGCTTACATCATCGCCAGCAATTGCTGATAGGGTGGTAGAAATACTTAAGAATTCAGGAATGAATCTTGTGAAGAATAATAATTTTAATCCTTATAGAAAAGGAATAATAGTAAAAAAGGATAATAGTTTTGATGGAAAAGTTAATCATGAAGATAAAGCAAAAAATATAATATGCAGATGTGAGCAGGTTACAGAGGCAGAGATTATAGATGCTCTTCATAGAAATATAAAAGTTAACTCTATAGATGCGATTAAAAGACGTACAAGAGCAGGAATGGGAACTTGCCAAGGAAATTTTTGTAGATCTAGAGTTAAGGCTATAATTGCAAGAGAACTGAATATTTGCGAAGATAAAGTGAGTGTGCGAGGCAAAAGTGATTCTAAACCACCTGTTAGAGCGGAAATAAATTTGATTAGGAAATTTAGACCTTAGCAAAGTATGATAAAGTAACAAACTACAACCTTAAATATTATTATTTACAATTATCAATTGATATGCTAAAATTACTTATTATATCAGGACTTTGATTCTATTTATATGATTTATGGAGGAGCTCAATGACAAAAGGACAAATTGAAGCGAAATTAAGCGAAGCAATTAGTAAATTTGAGATTGAACACATGGGTAGAGGTCCAGAAAAAATTCGGACAATCATATTTCAAGATTTAATAATAGTAAGACTTAAAGGATTTTTAAGTAAATCAGAAAAAAGCTTGGCTCAAAGCAAGGAAGGCGTCGATTTAATTAAAAGACTGAATATTGCTTTGTTTGAGAATGCAAGAGAAAATTTGGAAGAAACTATAAAATCTATAATTGATGTTAATATAGTAAGTACTTATTCTGATGTGAGTACCAAAACAGGTGAAAAAATTATAGCTATAATTGTAGACCAAGATATTGAAGAACGATTAATAAAATAAGCATGGAAGACACGTTGAAGGGTCAATGACCAGTCAAGGGGTAAGCCAATAACAATAACTCTGAGTGAGGAGTTTTTGTTATTGGCTTTTTTATTGATTTTAATTTTAGCGGAGTATTATAAAAGACGAAGGGAATGATAATATGAAATTTAAGCAAAGGTGGATATATGTGATTTTGGGAATTATAATTATGATGTGCTTAGGCACTGTATACTCATGGAGTGTTTTTAGAATTCCAATTGAAAAGGCTTTTAATATAGGATCTACTCAAAGTGGATTTCCTTACATGGTTTCTTTAGCAGCTTATTCATTTTTTATGTTTATAACTGGAAAATATTTAGATAAATACAGTCCAAGAATAATTATTTCTGTGGGTGCACTTCTTGTAGCATTAGGATGGATATTATCTGCATATGCACCAAATATATATATTTTAACTGTAACATATGGGGTAATAATTGGCGCTGGCGTAGGTATAGCATATGGAGCTCCGATGACGGTAGTATCAAAATGGTTTCCAGAAAAAAAAGGATTAGTAGTAGGTATTGTATTAATAGGATTTGGTTTGTCACCACTTATAACAGCCCCACTTGCAAGAAATTTAATAGAAAATTACGGAATAACAAAAGCTTTCCTTATATTAGGTATATCTTTTGGGGTAATAATACCTTTGCTTTCGTATCCATTTAGATATCCGTCTGATGTGGAAAGTAAAAGTCTTGAAACAACTTCAAGTACAAAAATTCATATGAATGATACAAATACTGCTAAGATGATTAAATCAAAAAACTTTAAAGGGCTATATGTAAATTTTATGATCGGATCAATGATTGGACTAATGTTAATTGGAATGACAAGTAATGTTGGTGTAGAACTCATAAAGCTATCCCCAAAAACAGTAGCTTTATTAATGATCGTATTTGCAGTTTTTAATGGAATAGGTAGACCTATATTTGGATTGATTACGGATAAGTACTCGTCTAAAAATGCCATGTTAATTTCTTACGCACTAATTATTATCGCAGCATTATTAATGCTAGTGGCAAATGAAGGTAGTTTAGTATTATTTAGTATAGCGTTTTCGATATTTTGGTTTAATCTTGGAGGATGGTTAGCTATAGCGCCTACTTCAACTATTGATATGTATGGAACAAAACATTATAGTGAGAATTATGGTGTTGTGTTTACGGCATATGGTATAGGAGCCATTATCGGTGTGTTGGCTTCGGGACTTCTAATGGATATCCTTGCGAATTATAATTATATCTTTTATTTTATAATTGGGTTATGTATTATCGGTATACTTTTATCTCAAAGAATGATTAAAACATAATCTAAGAGAATTGTTTATTTTAGTGGGCTAGAGTTAAGAAATGATTGATAGTAATTTCAAAGTTATTATATTTAATGCTACGTAATATTAATATTACGTAGCATTAAATATAATACAGTAAACTTCATGATGAACAGAATAATGTATTAATATAATTTTTGGTTGAAGAAAAACCTGAAGTAGGCAGTGGACATATTTTGTGGTTAATCTAGAGCTTTGGTTATAACTAACTTTGATAATCGTTTTAAAGGTAGAAGCCCAATAATTACACAGGTGATAATGGTTTCCACACTTAGGTATGAACCGTTATATAAAAAAGAGTATAAATAAACAGAGGTTCCTTTTGGAGCATAGCTTCCAAAGAACACTACTCCAGATATAAAATGGCATGTAAATCTAGCTAGCATTGCTACGACTACGCCAATAAGTATGACCTTAGTATCACGTGATCTAAAGTAACCAACTATTCCAATAGCCATAAAAGGAAGCGGATAATCAAATAGTACTTGCACTGGATGGAGTGCGAAGGGCGCTACTAAAAAATTAATAATTCCAAATAAAAAACCTGTTAAAAAACCAACTTCAGGACCATAAAATAAAGATACAAGTATGATTGGAACCATACTTCCAGCAGTAATGCTACCACCTTGTGGTAATTTTAGAATTGTAATAAACTGCAATACAGTAGATAATGCAAGAGATATACCAACTAAAGTTATCATCTGCGTAGTAAATTTAATTTTCCTAACTTTTAAAACTGCATAGATTAATAAGAAAACTCCTAATAGTGCAAAAAGAGCAATGGGAGTTTTTGAAATTTCAGCGATTCTTTCGTTAAAAGTCATTTTTATAGCCTCCATGTATTGTGCTACAGAAGTATTATGGTAAAAACAAAAAAACTATATTCACAAAAGGAATATAGTTAATGTACTTATACATCATAACCGCTTTCCTCCGCTGGTATTATCCAGATCAGGTATAAGGGTCAATGAATTAAATATTCATATCTCAGCCATAAGGCACCCCTAGCACATATATTATTATTGTTTAATTGTATAACAGTATATTAAAATTTACAAGTAATTCTAAGTATTTAATATAAACGCTTCTTATATTATTAAACAAAATGAAAGTTTGCAATTAATTACTTAGAGTGTTAATGTATAAGTATT
>DAVZGU010000299.1:0-3578 GCA_052274215.1 Clostridium sp.
TCTATTCTTACTCTATTTCCCTTTGTTACTGTTCCATTTACCGCAGTAATTTCTATTTCACCTCTAGCAGATGGTTTAACATTTTTCGCTATTTCCACTACGTCGTTATCATAAAAATAAAGTCCTGGCACTGCATAATTTGATTTTGGATTTTTAGGTTTCTCTTCTATAGATACTACATTGTTATCTTCATCAAATTCTACTACACCAAATTCTATTGGATTACTAACATGGTATCCAAATATAGTTGCACCTACTTCTCTTGACGCAGCTTTTTCTAATCTTTCACTAAATCCATATCCATGAAAAATATTATCTCCAAGTACTAATGCAACTCTATCATCACCGATAAATTCTTCTCCGATTATAAATGCATCAGCAAGTCCTCTTGGTTCTTCTTGCACAGCATATTGTATATTAAGTCCTAATTGACTTCCATCACCAAATAAAATTTCAAAAGTACTTGTATCTCTTGGTGTTGATATAATTAATATATCCTTAATTCCTGTTAGCATCAACACTGATAATGGGTAATATATCATTGGTTTGTCATATATTGGTAATATTTGTTTAGACACCGCTTTAGTTATAGGATAAAGCCTCGTTCCAGATCCTCCAGCTAATATTATTCCTTTCATCTTTGTTCCTCCTAAATTTTAATTATAATCCTAAAAAACCTTTTTTTCCTTTTTAGTAGCATTCATTGTTAGACTTAATCCCCATTTTGAGTAGATCCCCAAATATGTTAGTAAATTGACAATTATATTGTATTTATTTTTATAATGTTTATTATAAAATATAAACATCGATTTGTGAAATTCGCCTATCATTCTTGTGCTTTGCTTCTTACTGCTTTCACCTTTATAATGAACTATTCTTACCTTAGGATGATAATAGTTTTTCCACCCTGCTTCTTTTATTCTATAACACCAATCAATGTCTTCTCCATACATAAAAAAGGTTTCATCAAGAAGCCCAACTTGCTCAATGGCTCCCTTGCGTAGCATCATAAACGCCCCAACTAAAGAATCGATTTCGCTTTCTTCATCCTCATGTATAAATGTAGCATTATATCCTCCAAATTTTTTATTATTTGGAAATAGCTTGTCTAGCTTCATAAGATAACATAAGGAGTTCCATGGGGATGGAAATCCTCTTTTACATGCTTTATCTAGGGTACCATCAACTTTTACTACTTTACATCCAAGGCATCCAATCTCTCCATCCTTTTCCATAAAATCAACGCATTCCGCTAATGTCCCTTTTGGTACAATAGTATCAGGATTTAAAATTAAGACATACTTGCTCGACCTGCATTGTCTTATAGCTAAATTATTAGCCTGTGAAAAGCCACCATTAACGCTGTTACGTATAAGCTTTACTTGTGGAAATTCACTTTCCACCATGTCCGCGCTACCATCTTTTGATTGGTTGTCTACTACCCATATTTCATATTCTATGTTTTCAGTATTCTGAATTACGGAACTTAAACAATCCCTTAATAAATCTACCGTATTATAACTTACTATAACTATTGACAAATCCATACGCTGTCCCTCATTTATCTTTTGATATTTTAATGAAACAATAAAACTTTATATTGTTTTAATTAAACAATAAAACCTTATATTGTCTTAGTTAAACAATAAAACCTTATATTGCCCCTTCTTTTTTAAATACTACTAAAACTGTCTTTAAAATAATTTTTATATCCATCAAAAAACTTCTTTTATCTATGTACTCCATATCTAACTGGACTCTTTCGTCGTATGTAGTATCACTTCTACCACCTGCTTGCCAGTTTCCAGTTAGACCTGGCTTAATCGTTAATAATTTATTTCCGTAAATTCCATATTTCTCAATTTCTTTTTCTACAATAGGTCGAGGCCCGACTACAGACATATTTCCAATTAAGATATTTAAAAGCTGTGGAAGTTCGTCTAGGCTTGACTTCCTTAAGAAGCTACCTAATTTTGTTATTCTAGTGTCATTCTCAAACTTGAAATTTTCCTCAAATTCTCGTTTCATATCGGCGGTCATATTTTTTAATATTTCTTCCGCATTAATTACCATTGTCCTAAACTTGTAAACTTTTATCTTCTTGCCATTTTGTCCTAGCCTTGTGTGTCCAAAGAACACTGGTCCTGGTGAATCTAGCTTAACTACAATTCCAAGGACTAAAAACAATGGTGAAAACACTATAATGACAATTAATGAACTAATAAAATCAAAGCACCTTTTTAGACCCTCATACATTGGTCTTTCTGTAAGAATTTCATTTGAAGATATTTCAATGTTCTCTATGTTTAATTGTTCCATTCACTTTTCCCCCCGCCTACTTTAAAAATATAATCTAATTAATTTAATTAATAATTCCCAAGCATTAAAATATTTTTTTGTACTCTGCATTAACTTATAACAAAATTATTAAACTAATGCATCAATTTATAACCCTTTAACTATCTTTAAGCTAGTCACATAACAATTATGTAATGACTATTTACAATCAAACATATTTTATCATTTTTACAATGGAAGTTCAAACATTATTATACATTTATATGAAATATTTTTAAAAAAATATTTTTAAAACGCCTGTTTTTTTGTTAATTAGTGTAGATTATTGCATTATAATACATCAATACATTAAAACATTGCTAATATTAAAAAGCTGATTCGAAAAAAAACAGCACCTTATTAGTAAATAAAAGGTGCTGTAACCCTAGTAAATATAATAAAATCACTAGCTACTTAATTCCTTATTTCCATGTAAAAATTTGTTATCAATAAAATTCCAAACATAAAATAATATGATCATCACACAACTTATAGTAAAAAAATTACTGAAGGTGGATTTTATAAATAATGGAGCTAATGCTAAATACAAAATATATTGACCTCTTCGTTTGTTTTTATTGTTTTCCATATAAACACACAACAATGCATAAATTAATGTTATAATTTCTGCCCCTACATGAGGAAATGTCGTCACTGCTTCGGCAATATAATAAAATCCACCCATTGGAGCATAATCTTCGGAAAGATATTTAGAATTATCTTTTTGCCACTTATCAAAATATAAATAGCTTCTTAATGGTTTTTCCAGGAAAGGTCTAGTAATAGGGTCTATAAAATATATAACCGGGTCTATAATATAAGTTTTACCATATGTATAACTTGGATTTAAATCCTCAATATGTAAAGATTGTCGTACCATATAAGATCCTACTTGAGCCTCTATATTAATAGAGCCGGCAAAATTCTCCTTAAATGTTCCACTCATAATTACGGACCTTGCGGAAACTATTAGAAAAAGTGATATTATTCCTATTAATAAAGTTTTTAATCTTTTCTCACTAAATTGCAGATCATAAATACAAATAGTACTAACTGCTATAGAGAAAAAGGTAGTCCTAGCACCATCAAAATACATAATAATCACTTGCAAAATAAGCAATAATCCTAATGTTTTACTAACTCCGTATTTATACAAATAGAATAAATACATTGATATAAAAACATACTTTAAATATGCTGTAAGACTATATGCAGTGCTATTTCCTTCTATAAAATTATGT
>DAVZGU010000300.1:0-3562 GCA_052274215.1 Clostridium sp.
CAATTGTAACATATACTCAAAATTATTCCATAAAAAATTGAGCCATACGCCGTTAAGATTTTATACTGTATGCCATATAGGGTATTTTTATATTTGAAATATGATATTTTTGTGATATTAATCATGTTGAGTGTCTATCTTTGCATATAGTTAGTAATGTTAAAAATAATATTTATTAGCTAGATCTTGTTGCGTGGGTTCTATTCCACTTATTAGGGTCACAGAGATGTTCTAAAAGGACAAAACTTTAGTCCTATAGCATCTTTTGATAGTAGAGAATTAAATATTGCTTATGAGGAGGCAACATTAAAGTGTATAAATGGGTTTTAGGCATAAATCTTGTAACAGAGAGTAAAATTTAAGAATTTGATTATTTTAGGTGATTAGATTATTATATATATTGGAGTATTAATATTTAGTGAGGTTAATGCTGTGCTTAAAAAAGTATTAATTCGAAGAAAATTTTATATTTTAAGGAGAAAATTTATGAAAGATAAAAAAATACTACTAGCCAATAGTTTATTAGTAGTAGCGTTAGTGTTATTTATTTCGATACCGTCAATAGCAATAATGTTATTTAGATTACAGGGTTCTATAAGCGGGGATATTTCACTTCTGCTTTCTGGAGGGACTAGTATTATAGCACTTGGTGGAATTGCTTTATTATATTGCAGGATCACTAAAAGAAGCTTTAATAAGGTGATGGTAATAAAGAAAATATCTCTAAAGCAAGTTAGTTTAATGATGTGTGTATCAGTCGGTACTTACATTTTTGCAATAGGCGTTAATACAATAAGCATGAAGTTATTCCCCATTGCAATAAAGGATGGTATGGCAATATCTAAATTGCTAAACAGTAGTTCAGTATTATTAGGGTTATTGGTGATAGTTTTGGTACCAGCATTTTTTGAGGAAATATTCTTTAGAGGGATTTTCTTAGATGCTTATGAAGGGATAAATAAAAAAACAAAATATTTTATAATAACTGCAATCTTTGCAACCTTTCATGGTAACGTAATGCAAATTATATATGTAATGTTTTTGGGACTTGTTCTATTAAAGGTGAGAGAATACACAGGATCAATTTTAGGGAGTATGACACTTCACGCAGTAAATAATTCAATATCATTTACTTTAAGTAAAGTTGCAATGATTTATATGAAGCTTGTGAATAATGGAACAAAGAATGGTGTGATAGACCAAGCACAAGCGCAAGCAGCTGCTACAACAGATGCAATGAATGCTAGCTTCACTGTAGTTTTTCTTAGAGCTTCAATATTTTTTCTAATTGGAGGTGCTATATTATTTATAAACATAAGAAAATTAAAAGAATATAAAGAGGAAAAAGATGGCTTAGAACTCATTGAAGAAGAAAAGAACATTGAAGAAAAATATATAGTAATAAAAGAAGAAGTCATAGATAAAAAACAATTTTTCCCACTAGTTATATATTTTGTTTCTATGACTGTGTTGGTTGTTCTAAGGTATTAAAGCATCTTCTGTGAAGCTGATCTAAGGGGAATTCACAGCTTGACTATTTTTTTCTTTATGATAAAATATAAAAAACACAAATTTTAAAGTTTAAACTCGTATAACCCCAATAATATGGTTTGGGGGTTTCTACCAGGAACCTATAATTCCTGATTACGAAGAAGATACAATTATGATATCTTCTTTGTGGTCAGGATTTTTTATTTTTTGAAAATTAAAATTAAAAGGAGGACAATATGGAATTTAAAAATTTACCTAAAATTGATTTACATTGTCATTTGGATGGAAGTGTAAGACCGGGAACAATAATTGATATAGCAAAAGAAGAGGGTATAAGTATTCCTTACTATGATATTGAAAATATTAAAAAAGAAGTTACAGCCCCAGCAGAATGTAAGTCTCTTGATGAGTATTTAAAGAGATTTGAAATCCCCAATTTAGTAATGCAATCAAAATCTAGTTTAAGAAGAATTACATTTGAACTTCTTTACGATTGTGCAAAAGAAAATGTAAAATATATTGAAGTTAGATTTGCACCACTACTTCATATAGCAAAGGGTTTAAGTGTAGAAGAAGTAATAGAGAGTGTAATATCTGGGATTAAAGATGCAGAAGAGAAATATGATATAAAAGGAAATGTAATACTTTGTTGCATGAGGTTTATGTCTATTGATAAAGCCTTTGAGGTTGTAAAAGCTGGAAGAAAGTATCTCTCAAAAGGTGTAGTTGCAATAGATTTATGTGGATCTGAGGGAGAAGGATTTTGTGAAAAATTTATAGAACCTATATCCTTAGCTAAAGAATATGGGTATAGAGTAACTATTCATGCAGGGGAAACAGGAATAGGAAAAAATGTCCTTGAAGCAGTAGAACTTTTGGGTGCAGAAAGAATAGGTCATGGAGTATTTATTAAAGATTGCATTGAAGCCTATAGCATTGTAAAAGATAAAGGAATTACCCTTGAAATGTGTCCAACAAGTAACATCCAGACTAAAGCAATTGATGCCTTAAAAAACCACCCAATTCATGATTTTTTTAATGATGGAATAAGGGTGAGCATAAATACTGATAATAGAACTGTATCTGACACAAATATGACTAAGGAATGTGATGTATTATTGAGAGAGTTTAACATTACGTTTGAGGAGTATAAACAAATTTATCTTAATAGTATTGATGCAGCATTTGCTGATTTAGAAACAAAGCAATGGTTAAGGAAATATATCTAAGTGATTATTACCCTAGTATTAATCAAAAATTTGTAATGAGGGTATTAAATTTATATTTTAGTGGAATAGATATTGTTAAAGAATAATTGATATACCTTATTATGAATTAAAATGGAGGGTAAATGGATGCGTTTGAAATTAAGGAAAATACAATACAATGCACCAGTGATATTAACTTTTACTTTTTTAGCGCTTGTTAGCTATTTACTAAGTTATTTAACCAACGGTACTTTGAATAGAGTGATTTTTTCGAATTATAGAACCTCTTTTCTTGATCCGATGCAATATGTGAGGCTTTTTACTTATATACTAGGTCATGCTAATTGGGAGCACTTTTCTGGTAATTTCATAATAATTTTAATAATTGGACCAATGCTCGAAGAAAAGTATGGCTCAAAAGTATTAGTGGAGTTGATGCTCGTAACAGCTTTAGTTACAGGTCTGATAAATACGGCTTTTTCCAGGGATGCACTGCTAGGTGCAAGTGGAATTGTTTATATGTTTATTATTTTAAGCTCATTTACAAATGCTAAGAAGGGAAAGATACCACTCACTTTAATAATTGTGTTTTTTGTATTCATTGGCAGAGAAATCTTTGCAGGAGCTTTTGCTCAGGATAACGTTTCTCAACTAGCTCATATTATAGGTGGAATTTGCGGAGCACTATTTGCTTTCAAAATTAAACATAAGGAAACATACAAGAAAACAAATTATGAAGATTTATGATTAATTAGATATAATGTATCTATAGGGATATCTTCTAAACTAGTTTTTATCTTTAAATACTAACAAACCACCGATTTACAATAAATCGGTGGTTTGTTTATAGTTTTACATAAAAA
>DAVZGU010000301.1:0-3550 GCA_052274215.1 Clostridium sp.
GGAATTAAATAGGTATTAACAACTTCTATTTCAGACATAGTTTTTAAAAGTTCTTTTGTCATTTTCGAAGATTCTTCTTTCAAACCATCAATAATAATTTGATTTAAATCTTTAGCATTTACAATTTCTTTACCAGCTGGTTTTCCTTCAAAGGATGAATAAGTATTTATATATTTTTCTGAAGCTTTATCTTTATTCCATAAAACATTAAATGAATCAATAGTCGCAATCATATCGGGGGATAGAGGATTGAGTATTGGTGCATCAAGGCCAGCTGTTAATGCTGCAGCAAGGAACGTTCTATTTAATAGTTCTCTTTGTGGTAAACCAAATGATACATTACTTACTCCAAGAGTAGTTTTAACTCCTAGCTTAGATTTAACAAGTTCAACTGCTCGAATTGTCTCTTTAATTTCAACTTGCTGCGATGATGCAGTTAAAACAAGACAATCTATTATAATATCTGATTTATCTATTCCATACTCTTCAGCCTTTTGTACAATTTTCTGGGCTATTTTAAGCCTGCCTTCAGCCGTTTTGGGAATGCCATCCTTGTCAAGAGTTAAGCCTATTACGCATGCACCATATTTTTTAACAATTGGAAATATGGATGCCATTACTTCGTCTTTACCATTAACAGAGTTTATTAGTGCTTTTCCATTATATATTCTCACTGCTGACTCAATTACGTTACGCTGTACACTATCAATTTGAAGGGGAAGATTTATAACACTTTGTAGTTCTTTTATTGTTCGTATCATAACCTCTTGCTCGTCAATTTCAGGAAGACTCACATTTACATCTAGTATATCTGCGCCTGCATCTCTTTGATTAATAGCTTCATAGAGTATATAGTCCATATTATTATTTTTTAAAGCCTCTTTAAGTTTCTTTTTGCCTGTAGGATTTATTCGCTCACCGATAATTTTTATTTGTTCTCCAAGGACTACTGTTAAAGATGGGGAACTTACTGCTGTTATTCTTTTAACATCACGGCGTGCAGGCTTTAAATTTTTAAGCTCTGCCTTTATAGCTGTTATATGCTCGCAAGCGGTTCCACAGCATCCTCCGAAAATCGTAACGCCCATTTCTGCCATAATTTTTGCATACTGCGCAAATTCATGTGCCTGAACATCGAAAACTGCATCTCCATTTACAAGTTTAGGAAGACCCGCATTAGGTTGGACTATAACAGGAATAATTGAGTACTTAAGTATTTTTGTTATTATTGGAAGCATTTCATTTGGTCCTAAAGAACAATTTACTCCAATTGCATCTACTCCAAGACCTTGAAGTACGTTAACCATAGTTATTGGGTCTGTTCCCGTTAATGTGCGCTCGTCACCTTGATATGACATTGTACATATTATTGGAAGAGAACTATTTTCTTTTGCCGCAAGAATAGCAGCCTTCGCTTCATAAATATCTGACATTGTCTCAATAAGAATTATATCAGCGCCTTCCCTAGCGCCGATTTTAATCTGCTCTGCAAAAGCCTCATATGCATTATTGAATGATAATGTTCCAAGTGGCTCCATTAATTGACCGATAGGCCCAATGTTAAGTGCAACAAGATTATCACCAGCCGCTTTTCTTGCAATTCTCACAGCACTTCCAACAATACTCTCAACAGTATATTGCGTATTTTTAAGCTTATAACTATTTGCGCCAAATGTATTTGTGGTAATAACGTCACTTCCAGCAGCTAAGTATTCTCCATGTATTTTTTCAATGATTTCTGGGTGTAATATATTATAGCTTTCTGGTAATTCACCCATCTTAATTCCGTATTTTTGGAGCATTGTTCCCATAGCTCCATCAAATAATAAAAAGTTATTAAAGTTTATTTTTCTACACACAATATCTACCGTCCTTTCTGAATTCACAATTTTTATTTTTACAGATTTTACATTTTTGAAATTTATCAATTGGGTTTAAACCTGCGATTTCACTAAGGCCTATAAGTGCTGTTACCGATTTTCTTGGTATCATAATACTGTTTTCAGTAATAGATAGTCCTATTTTTTTATAAGCATCCAAAACATTTAATATTTCTGCCCCATTATCAATAGAGAAGTCTCCATATCCTGGGCTATATCTAGTTGTAATATGAAAATTATCTACTAAGGCATTTTTCATAATCTCATCTTGCACCTCATCACATAAGGTTTCTATTGCGGTGGTTGCACAGGCGTCCATAATTAAACCCTTTGTAATATTAAATCTTGAATAGTAAGATATTCTGCTATCCACATTTATCCCTAATGTTGCGGCCATAACTACACATTTTTTTGAATTTACTAGAAGATTTTTTATGTCCATATCTTTTAAAACTAACGTACTACCCAAGAGGAAAATCTGATTATTTTTCCTTTCAATATCAAAAATTTCATATACAAAATTTTCTTTACATATATCAATAATCTCGCCGCAACATTCATCAACTAAATCAATTATACTTTTATTAATAATTTGATTTTTATAGCCTAAGTATCTTAATACTTCTTGTTTATCAATTACCATAGTACGCTCCAATCAGTTTTACTTTTAGAATAAAGTATAAATGTAATAATTGCAAATATTATATATTTTATGAATATTTATGAAATGTATGTTTGCATTGACATTTAATTCTATATGAGTTACAATAAAAAACAATAATTTGATAAAGCTCTTTTTTTTACTTATAGTAGTATAAAGAATAATAGTCAAATGCTTATGGTGAATTCATATAATAAATAATTATAAAAAGGAGCGTTAATATGAAATATATTGTAGTACTAGGAGATGGAATGGCAGATTATCCTGTGAAAGAGCTTAACGACAAAACACCTCTTCAATACGCTAATACGCCTACTATAGATTATATGGCAAAGCACGGCACTCAAGGATTAGTTAAAACTGTGCCAGAGGGTATGCCGGTAGGAAGCGATACAGCAAATATGGCTGTTTTGGGATATGACCCATTTGTGTACTATAGTGGACGTTCACCATTTGAAGCAGCAAGCATGGGAGTCCAAATATTAGATACAGATGTAACATTTAGATGTAATTTGGTAACGGTATCTGAAGACCAGCCTTATGAAGAAAAAACTATGATTGATCATAGTTCTGATGAAATTACAACTGAAGAGGCAGGAATATTAATAAAAGAATTAAGTGAGTATTTAAGCACTGAGGCAATAAAGTTTTATCAAGGTATTCGATATAGGCATCTTATGATATGGGCTAACGGACCATATTCTTGGAAACTTACGCCACCACATGACATTCTAGGCAAAAAGGTAAGGGATTATATGCCTAAAGGATTTGGTAGTGAAATAATTGAGGAAATGATAAAGAAAAGTAATAAATTTTTAGCAGGGCATGATATAAATAAAAAGAGAGTAGCAAGGGGACTAAAGCCAGCTAACTCAATATGGATTTGGGGGGAGGGAAAGAAACCGCTCTTATCTAACTTTTATAAAAAATATAATTTAAAAGGCTCAGTAATTTCTGCTGTTGATTTAATAAAAGGAATAGGAATGTGTGCAGGTATGGATGTTATTGA
>DAVZGU010000302.1:0-3548 GCA_052274215.1 Clostridium sp.
ATTTATAATGAAATACCTACAAATTTAATTAAAAATAGCAATGCTATACCAACAATTATTCTATAAATAGCGAAAACCTTCATAGGTTTTTTCTTTAAATAAGAAACAAATTTTTCAACCACAATTAATGCAACTAAAAAAGCTGTTATAAATCCAATAACCAAAGTTATAATTTCTCCACTACTAAAATTCATTCCACTTTTAAATAAAGTTAATGCTGTAGCTCCAACCATAGTTGGTATCGCTAAAAAGAAAGAAAACTCAGTTGCAGCAACTGTAGAAACGCCACAAATCCAACCTCCCATTATAGTTGATGCTGATCTTGACATACCTGGCCATAGTGCTAAACATTGAAAAAAGCCTATTTTTAATGATTGTTTAATACTTATTTTCTCTATGCTTTCTGTTGTGTACTTGTTCCTAAATCTACCCTCTATAAGAATCATTAGAACTCCGCCAACTACTAACCCCACGGCTACAGTTCCTGAATTGAAAAGATATTCATCTATTTTATCATTTAGAAGAAACCCAAAGACTGCAGCTGGTATAAATGCAACTATAATATTAGTCCAAAACTTAATACCTGAGGGTTTCCCTTGAAAAAACTCCACAACTGATCTCCATATTTTATTCCAATATAAAACTATAATTGCAAGAATAGCTCCTAATTGAATGACTACCTCAAATTGATTTGCAAATGCCCCTTTAAAATTTATAACATCTCCTACAATGATCATATGTCCAGTAGAGGAAATAGGAATAAATTCTGTTACCCCTTCTACGATAGCTATTATTATAGCTTTTAACACCAATATAATGTTTAAATCCATCTAATGTCTGCTCCCTTCTAAGCATAATTTATTATATTCTATTTGCATGTTGATATATTTATTTTTCTATTACAACTTCCCTAGATAAAGTCTTACCATCTTTTGATAATTTAATAGAGTTTATCCCTTTATTGATTTGTAAATCATAAAAAGTATCTACTTTTATATAGTCAGAACCATTAACGCTTATGAAATAATTTGTAAGCGTATAGCTATTCATAAATGCTCCAACAGTAAATTTTTCCACTCCTTTAGTGTCATTTTTCAAGTCTCTCTTTGCAAATATCAAAGTGGGAATTTTATCCTTACCTGTATTTGCATATTCAACTGTAGGAGGTGCATTAAATACTTGCGGATTATTAACAAAAATAGTGGGCTCAATAAACCCTTCCTTTGTTTCTATATTAGGAAGCTGTTTCTCTTTCAAATAAGTAATTTTGGAATTACTTTTTAGCTTACCATATTTATTGTTATCCACAGATATACTATAACTTTCATAGTAGCTTGACATGTTTTTTATGTATTTACTAGTATTTTTTAAATAGGCAATTTCAACTTTTCCTATTCCCTTGTTTAATATTTCAATAGCACTAAGTGGAATATCTTTTTCTTTCATATAACATCCATTAACACCATCTATCATTATCCACTTATGGTATTTATCACTCCATATTTCACATACATTAAAATATGATTTACCTTTAATTCTTTTATCATTGCTTCGCAATACTCCACGCCTAACACTTATTCCAATAGAAGCTAAAGATTCTTCATACATAATTGTATAATCACTATCTGATATTTCATTTCCATCTAAAGCTACTTCCATTATTTCTAATGCATTTTTATCACTAGTCATTGAGGTAGTTCCTGCTTTTACTTTTTCATTAATAAATTGCATGATTTTTATGGAGTTATCAAATTGATCATCCTTATTATCTATAAGTTTATTTAGTCCATACTTGGTTTTAAGTTTTGATAAGTTTTCATTCTGAGAATTTAAGTAATAAAAATGAATATTATCTCCAATATAAAAATTATCCCATTTAGTAATTTTCAAACCTGCATCCTTACTACTCAAATCAGTTCTAGCTTTAAAATTCCAAAGAACTATACCTACTGTTATAATAGCAAAAATTAAAATTCTATAAAAAATACTATTCTTTCTCATTATTCCTCCTTGTTTGAAATGCCTAATGAATACTCATTTATTTAATGAGTATATCATATTTACGGCAAAAATCACATAAAAACCCGACGGATTGTAATGCTTTCTACCGTCAGGTTTTCATATTATTTATATATAGGTCCAGCTTTTTTTATGCTTTCAGGAACCCCTTTAAATTTGCTAAAGTTCTCAGAAAATTTGAAGGCTAATTCTTTAGCTTTTAAAGCATACTTTTCTTTATCTCCCCATGTATTTTGTGGATTTAATATTTTTGTTGGAACATTTGGCACTGCCACCGGCACCGCTACTTTAAATATCGGATGCTGCTTATATTCAACTTCCTTAAGCTTCCCTTCAAGAGCGGCTTTTACCATAGCCCTCGTATACGATAGTTTCATTCTTGAACCTACCCCATATTCTCCACCAATCCAACCTGTGTTTATCAAAAATACCTCAGTGTCATGTTTGTCTATTCTCTCCCCTAAAAGTTTTGCATAAACTGAAGGTTTCATTAGCATAAAAGGTTCTCCAAAGCAAGATGAAAAAGTCGCTTTCGGTTCTGTAATCCCACGTTCTGTACCCGCAAGCTTACTTGTATATCCCGAAATGAAATGATACATTGCAGCTTCTTTTGAAAGCTTTGAAATTGGCGGAAGAACGCCAAAAGCGTCTGCCGTTAAAAATATTATAGTGCTTGGTTGTCCGCCAATTCCACTTAATTCTGCATTTTCAATATATTCTATAGGATATGCTCCTCTGGTATTCTCTGTTAAGCTAGCATCATCATAGTTAGGCATATTATTATCATCAAGCACAACATTTTCAAGCAATGCACCAAATTTTAATGCTGAGTAAATTTCACTTTCATTATTTTTATCTAATTTTATAGTTTTGGCATAGCATCCGCCTTCAAAGTTAAACACTCCTTTATCACACCAACCATGTTCATCATCTCCGATAAGCTTTCTTTCTGGATCTGCTGACAATGTGGTTTTCCCTGTACCTGAAAGGCCAAAGAATACTGCTGTGTCTCCATTTTTACCTATATTGGAAGAACAGTGCATTGGGAATACACCTTTTACAGGCAATAAAAAATTCATTATTGAAAAAATTGATTTTTTTATTTCTCCTGCATACTGTGTTCCACCAATTAAAACAATTTTCTTGTCAAAATTTATTATAATAAAGGCTTCAGAATTTACTCCATCTTCTGCGCCTTTTGCTTTAAACCCTGGAGCCGCAATTACTGTGAACTCAGCCTTATGATGCTCAAGCATTGTTTTATCTGGCCTTCTAAATAATTGATTAGAAAGTAATGCCTCTGAGGCAAATTCATTTACTACTCTAATAGGTAGTCTATACTCTTCCATAGCACCAACATAACCATCAAATACAAATAAGTCCTTATCACTTAAATATTTGCACACTTGACTATACAAATCGTCAAAAATTTCCTCTTCAATTGGTAAATTTATATCGCTCCAATTTATTAACTCCTCAACACTTTCTTGTGAAACTATAAATCTATCATTAGGCGATCTCCCTGTATA
>DAVZGU010000303.1:0-3544 GCA_052274215.1 Clostridium sp.
GCATTTTCACTATATGGTTCGTTCCACAATCAATTATCACTTCTTTAAAACCATCGGAGAAAGCACATGTTGACATATGCTTTTGAAGGTGATATATTAGGTAACAGATAAATAAATTAGGCATTGCCTAAAAGTGTTAGGTGCTATATGAACGATAATATTTACCTTGCAGTAGTAAATGATGAAAATAAGACAATCAACGTTATAACTTATGAAGAATCTGAAAAGTTTCAAACTAAATTACTAGGTTTATGGGAACAGCAACAGAAAGTTCTTGGTTATACAAATGCTACCATCTCTTTAAATTTGAGAAATATTAATGAAGTTCTTAATCTTGCAGATAAATTCATATGGGAAATAGATATTCAAGACTTTGATAGATTTTATATTGGTCTTGTAGGAAGAGGCCTTGCATATTCTACCCGAAGAAAGTATCAATCTAATATCATAACATTCTTGGACTATATTCGTTCAAGACATAGTAGTGAGATCTGGAACTTTTACAGAGTTCAGGTTCCTACGGTGTTGGACAAATTCAATAGGCATCATCATCGAAATGATGATAATGAAGGAAAAATAATTCCACCTGAACCTGAAGTGCTAGATAGATTTTGGGAGGGGTTAAAGAGTATGATGCAATCTGCAAGAAAATATTCTACTGTTGCTAGAGATTATACTCTTTTCAAGATGCTTGCATTATCTGGACTACGAATTTTTGAGGCTATCATGTTGGATGTCAAGGATTGCAGATTTGATCTGGGGGAAAACGGGAAAATATATATACGATATGGGAAAGGTTCAAAAGGTACTGGTTATAAAAGAAGGTGGGTTCCAATGTTAGATGGTTTGGAAAAACTCTTTCTATGGTACTTGCAAAATGTACGTCCACTATTTACAGAGGAAGAATCAGGGGCATTGTTTTTATCACAAAACGGTAAGCGATTGTGTAGAGATACAGGTAGACAAATATTGAAGAGGCGTCAAATTGAACTTGGTTTTAAAAACGATGAAATATTTAGTCCTCATCAGCTCCGGCATGCATTTGCAACTAGCCAGACGGAAAGAGGTGTTGATTTATTAACATTAAAAACACTGCTAGGACATGCAAGTATATCAACTACGTTTATATATTCAACACCTGGTTCTGATTTTATGGAGAAGAAGATTAGAATGTCCCAAGAAAAGTGGAAACAGGAACTATTAGCTGAAGAAGCGGGTAAAAAGGAAGGAAAATGATTATGGCTTTGGAATGGAAATTAAGAAAGGTTATGGCTGACAAACAGATATGGTCAGGGTCAGAATTAGCTCGACTAATGAAAGAAAAAGCAGGGTATAGCTTATCAGCACCATCAATCAGTGCTTTATTGAATGATGATCCTAAACAAGTGAAAGCCAGTACTATGGATGCATTATGTACTGCCTTAGACTGTTCTCCTGCAGATTTATGGAAACACACTCCTACGTATACTCAAAGTATAGATAGTAATCTACAGCCACAGTTAGCAAAAGCATCTAATGAAAACAGACTTCCACCAATATAACGGTAAAATCAAGTGATAGATATGTGTAAATGTATAATTTGTGGTATTAATTTGAGTGAAGGTTTAGTAAAGAGTGGGCGCAGAAAATGTTACGATTGTAATGACCAAGTACATTTGGATATTCTTTTTTCACCTTCTAATCTCGATAGTATTTTTTGTAAAAAATGGTCAATGAAGCTATTAAAAGAATATAATGAATATTTAATAAATATAGGTGTAAAAATATCCTCAATAAGAAAAAATGTCGATAAGGCAAAGAAAATATTTGTCTTTGCTGAAAATGATTTTTCAAGCCCATATGAAATAAATGTGGATTGGATAAAGAAAAGGTGTGAAGATGGGCCAAGGACCTTAAGTAAGGTAAAAATAAGTCTCTTGCATTTTTTAGAAGAAAAAGGGATCTTAAAATTGCCTAATGAAAATGATGCAGTGATGTCAGGAATATTAAAACAAGTTGATAGATGCCCTAAAGAATTCAGAAGATTATTAGAGATTTATATTAATATTAGATTGGAGCTTAGAACGCGACAAATAAGCAATAATGAAGTGAGACCTCTATCATTATTGACTATAAGTTGTGACCTTAGTACATTCAATAGACTTGTAAAGTGGATTATTCAAGAACATGTAGAAGTGAGCTCATGGGATCTCATTCAGGAAGAACAAATACATGAATTTTTGCTAACTTTGGCCTCAAATAACAGGGAGATAGTAAGAAAAGATTTATACGTCTTATTTAAAATGGCTAAACAAAGAAAAGTAATAACCTACATACCCATGGTTAATTATCCAAGTAGAGATTTGCCATCCGTTATAGAATCATTAGATATAAATGAACAAAAACGAGTAGCTATACTATTACAAAATAATATCCATTCAAATCCAATGGAATGCTTTTTAAGCAGTTTATGCTTCTATCACGGGCTTTCCCAAAAGCAAATTCAGAACATCAAGCTTTCAGATATTGATCCAATTGGTGAGAAAATCAATTTCAAAGATAGGCCTCCTGCTTATTTATTAACAGAAGAATTGATCTCATTAGAAAACTATTGCAAAATTCGCTCTCATATGAAGAATGTTAAAAATAGAGAATACTTGATTATTGGAAATGTAGGATCAGCAATATATGCAAATAAGTCGTTAGGCCGAAATGCTATTCTAGGAAAAGTAAAAAAGTTAACAAGTTATACAACAAAACAACTTCGGATAACGTGTTTTCAGTCTTTTTCAGTAAGATTTGGACCACTGATGCTAATAGATACCTTTGGATTATCAAGAACACAAGCATCCAGATATGGCAGATTTGAGGAATATTTACTGGAGGAAGAAATTAAAGAACAAAGGGATTGAAATAGCACAAACTTTAAAAAACTGACGTAAAAGTGACGAAGAATTAACGTAAAACTAACGAGGTGTAGTTAATGACTAAAAAGCTTGATGAATTTATATATCCAGTTACAGTAGAGGAAATGGGCGCTCAACTTAAGAAAATCTGCGATGGCTATCGCAGTGGTAAGATTAATTTCATTCAATTTGAGGCTGATTTAAGAAATCTTATGTATAAAAGAAATCTACTTTTTTGTTCTGCTGTTACACTAAGATGGATTGGTAAAAAGCGAGTTGATATTGTTAATATGACCGTGGGACCAGTACAGAGCTTGATAGAGTAGATTTGAATTGAAATTTGACATTGAAAAGAAGAAACTGATTGGTATGTATAATAGCATAGGTTATAGAATCCAAAAGTTGAGGGAAAGAAGCCGTAAGGCTCCCTACCTACTTGATCAATAAAATTAACTAATAATAAATAGGTTCACATATATATATTGTATCAACAGCTCCATGCAAACAATGTTTTGCATGGAGCTGTTTTTTCTATTTCAGAAAAGGCGTAAGTTAGTATGAAATTCGAACATAACTTAAACTAACTGTCACGTTTCCATCCTTCTTGTATTGTTCAACACAGCCTCTTAACAATTGAGTCATATCAACACCTGATTTCA
>DAVZGU010000304.1:0-3542 GCA_052274215.1 Clostridium sp.
TAGGTAAATGCAGTAATATATAAATAAGTAGGATATAATAGTCTTGTAGTAACGTAGAAAAATGAAATAGACTAATAATTTAGAAGATGATTAAACATAAATTTTAATGCAGACAGTGGGGTTGTTAATTATGTCAGAAAAAAGGACCTTTGATGAGGAAATTAGTATTAAAGAAAAAATAGAAATGAAGATTAAGAAGCCTAGTAAGTACGTGGTAATCATTCATAATGATGATTATACAAGTATGGAGTTTGTTGTGCAGGTTTTAGTTGGAGTTTTTAAAAAACAGGTTGTGGAAGCCACAAAAATCATGTTTGAAGTCCATAAAAAAGGTAGTGGCGTTGCAGGGATATACAGCTATGACGTAGGTATAACAAAAATTGATCAAGCTATGGAGATGTGTGACGAAAGTGGCTTTCCACTGAAACTAACCTTAGAAGAGGAGTAATTATGCAATTAGATAATATAGTAAATGAGATTATTACTGCGGCTTTTAATGAAGCTCAAATGTCAAATCATGAATATTTTACACCGGAACATATCCTTTATGCTTCTTTATTTTTTGAAGAGGGAATTGAAATAGTAGAGAATAGTGGTGGTAATGTTAAAAGACTTAAAAAGCAAATAACAAAATTTTTAAAGGAAAATATAGAAATCGTAGAAGATGCAGAGCCAATCCAAACAATTGGAATTCAAACCATTCTATCAACGGCTGCAGATCATGTTATGCTTTCCGGTAAAGAGATAGTTAATATAGGCGATGTGATTGTGGCAATGTATGATGATGATGAAAGCTTTGCTTCATATTTTTTGCGGAAACAGCAAATAAAGAGAAGAGATCTTCTTAATTATATAGCTCATGGTATCTCTGTAGTAGATACTTTTGATTTTGCTTCTACAACAAATAATGAGATAGAAGAGCCGGTGAGATTTACTGACAATGAAGAAGATATAGAATATACCTATGATGAGGAAATTGAAAATCCAAATGATAAAGAAAATTTTTTAAGCAACTTTACTGTAGAGCTAACAGAAAAAGCGGACAAAGGAGAGATGGATCCTCTTATTGGGAGGCAAGATATTTTACTAAGAACCTTGCAGGTATTATGCAGGAGGCTTAAAAATAATCCAGTTCATGTAGGGGAATCGGGGGTAGGTAAAACTGCTATCACTGAAGGCCTTGCACAATTAATTGCGGAAAATAAAGTTCCAAAATTATTGCAAGGAAGTAAGATATATTATTTGGATATGGGCGCTCTTCTCGCAGGTACAAAGTATAGAGGAGATTTTGAAGAACGTATTAAAAAAGTGTTAAGCGAAATTAGTAAAGAAGAAAAACCTATAGTGTATATAGATGAAATCCATACTATAGTTGGAGCAGGTGCAGTTTCTGGAGGTTCTATGGATGCTTCTAATATTTTAAAACCCTTTCTTGCGGATGGTAAGGTAAGATTTATTGGATCGACTACTTATGATGAATATAAGAAGCATTTTGAAAAAGACAGTGCACTGGCTAGAAGATTTCAAAAAATTGAGGTGCCAGAGCCTTCAATCGAGGATACTTTTGATATTCTTATTGGGTTGAAAGATAAATACGAAACCTACCATAATGTTACATACAAAGATGAAGCTTTAAAAACAGCGGTAGAATTATCTAGCAAGTACATTAAGGACAGATTTCTACCAGATAAGGCTATAGATATTATGGATGAAGCAGGTGCTTATGCAAGGCTTTATGCTGGAGACAATGAAGAGACTATTCTTATTACGGTGGGTGCAGTGGAAAAAATAGTAGCTTCTATTGCAAAAATTCCAGAGCAAAGTGTATCAAATAATGAAATAGATATACTGAAAAATCTAGATATTAATTTAAAGAAACAAGTTTTTGGGCAAAGTGACGCTATAGACACTTTAGTAAGAGCTATAAAGCGATCTAGGGCAGGTTTTAATGAAGAAGATAAGCCAATAGCGTCTCTACTCTTTGTTGGTCCTACAGGGGTTGGGAAGACAGAAATAAGTAAACAATTGTCAGAAAGTTTAGCTATTCCACTTATTAGATTTGATATGAGTGAATACCAGGAAAAACATACTGTTGCAAGGCTTATCGGTGCACCACCAGGATATGTAGGTTATGAAGAGGGCGGAATGCTAATTGAGGCTATTAAAAGAAATCCTTATTGCGTGCTACTTCTAGATGAGATTGAAAAAGCTCACCCTGATATATTTAATGTGTTATTGCAGGTTATGGACTATGCAACTTTAACAGACAATGCTGGTAAAAAGGCAGATTTCAGAAATGTAATTTTAATAATGACATCTAATGCAGGAGCGAGAGAGGCTAGCAAACATATAATTGGCTTTGGAGGCAAAATGGAGTCTGGGAAAGCAATTACTAAAGAAGTGGAACGAGTATTCTCACCTGAATTTAGGAATAGATTGGATAACATAATTGCATTTAATAAAATTGATGAAGCTATGGCTCTTCAAATAGCTAAGAAGGCAATGAAACAGTTTGAAGAAAAACTTTTAACTAAAAATATAAAATTAAAGGTTACAGATAATTTATATGAATGGTTAAGTAAAAAGGGTTTTTCCGAGGAGTATGGCGCGAGAGAAATCAATAGAGTGGTCCAAAAAGAAATAAAGACTTATTTTGTAGATGAAGTGCTGTTTGGAGACCTTTGCACAGGCGGTAGTGCAATAGTTGATATTGTGGATGGTAAACTTACAATTATTAAAGAAAATTAAAAAAAGATGTTGCTAATAAAAATAGCAACATCTTTTATTTAATAACTTCTGTTTTTGAGAATTGGCTGCTTAATATTATAATATCTACGGTTCTATTCTTAGCTTTTTCTATTTGGGTGTTATTATTTGCAATTGGTCTATTTTCGCCATAGGCTACTGCTGATATCCTTTTAGGATTAATTCCGGATTGTGAAATAAGTAATTCTGTAACATTAGTTGCGCGAATAGCAGAAAGCTGCCAGTTTGAGCTAAATTCATTGTTGCTAATGGGGGTACTATCTGTGTGCCCTTCTATTCTTATATAATTATTAACGCTATTTAGTATCTTACCTATGCTAATTAACTCTTTAGTTGATGTTGCTATAACATTTGCTTTACCAACATCAAAAAGCAGTGTACTGTTAAGACTTACAGCAAGACCTCTTTCGTCTATTTTAGTGGATACGCTATTACTTAGACTATTCTTTTTCAAATAGTTATCAACATTTTGTTTAATAGCCTCCATTTTGTTTTCTTCTAATGCCTTATTTTCCGCTGTTGTTTTTTCAACTATTGGAAGGATATTATCAGTTGTACCATTGGAAGTGGATTTATCTCCAGCAATAGAGTTACCACTACCACCAGCAAAAGCGGCATTAAGTGACTTCGATAGCTGTTTATATTTATTAGCGTTTACAGTGCTTGATGCATACATAATAACAAAAAATATCATAAGTAAAGTTATTAAATCTGAATAAGTTAAAAGCCATCTATCACCATTGGATTCTTTTTCCTCCCGCCTTTTCATTATTATG
>DAVZGU010000305.1:0-3537 GCA_052274215.1 Clostridium sp.
TTAAAAGCTAAATTAGAAATCACTTCAAATTTCAGCAATTGCATTAGGAGCACTCTTAGGGATGCTTATGATTAAAAAAATCAATGAAAAAAACTTCAGATATATTATTATAATCATGACATTTATAGCAGCAGTAAGACTATTGATATAAATAGGAGGAGATTAAAGATGAAAACTAAAATATATTACGTTATGGATACTATGTGTGGATGGTGTTATGGCAATAGTGAAGTTATAACTAAAATACAAGAAAAGTATAAGGATATTTATGATTTTACCATTTTGCCAGGAGGAATGTGGACTGGCGATAATGTTAAAAAAATGAGTAGCGGCTTAGGTGATTTCATAAAAGGTCACAATTTAGAAGTAGAAAAATTAACTGGTAAGGTGTTTGGAGAAGGTTATAATAAAAATATATTAGAAGGTAATTCTATAGTTTTAGATAGTTTTCCCGGTGCAAAAGCAGTTGTTATAATTCAAAAGATAAAAAAGGAAGTGGTTTTCAGTTTTCTTAAAAAGATTCAAGATGCTTTTTTTGTTTATGGAAAAGATATGAATAATTTAGAAGTATACACTGAAATAGCTGAAAGTTTTGATATATCTAGCAAGGAATTTGAAAAGGAATTTCACTCTGAAGGGTTAAGGCAAGATACTTTTAAGTGTTTTGATATGGCGAACTCAATGGGCGTTACAAGCTTTCCAACTGTTATAGCAGTAAAAGGCAACAAGGTAGCTATAAAGTCACAAGGATATAGTAGCTTTGATGATTTAGATAAAATTTTTTCTTCTTCAAATTTTGATAAATAAAAATCATTAAATAAATGAAAAAGCTGTGAGGTAATTACTTCACAGCTTTTAATATTGGCTATAGAATTTTATGCATAATTTTAAATATCATATACGACAGTATTCCCCTAATTTAGCAAAGTTACTATGATAGAATGTTTTTAATGAAGTTTTTAAAAATAAAATGTAAAATTTTGTAGTAAGGTAGATATGGGTAAGAATAAAATAGAAGTTTTTACACAAGTAAAGTAGAGTGGGGCGGATTATTTTTTATAAGAGGGTACGTTACTTAGGAGGAATTATTTATGAGGAAAGTTAAATTTTCAGAACTAATAAATATTGATTCACTAAAAAAGATGGCTGAGAATATTTATGCTGCTGTAGGTATTCCTATTGGAATTATTGATGTAGACGGCACGATTATTATTGCAACTGGGTGGCAGGATATATGCACTAAGTTTCATAGAGTTCATCCAGTTACATGCATGCGATGTTCCATTAGTGATCAATATATTAGTGATCATATTATGGATGGTGTATATATCTCTTATAAGTGTCTAAATAATATGTGGGATATTGCATTACCTATTGTTATTTCAGGAGAACATTTGGCTACGATTTTTTTTAGCCAATTTTTTTATGAAGATGAAGTGATAGATAAAGAATACTTTGCCGCACAAGCAATAGAATTTGGTTTTGATGAAAAGGAGTATCTAGATGCGTTAAGCAAGGTGCCTGTTTATTCTAAAAAGAAGGTCGAGCATATAATTGAGTATTATTCAGGTCTTATTATGACACTGGCTGAGAGTGGTTTAAGGCAGCTTACGTATGAAAATTCTCAGAATGAACTTGAAAAAAGCCAAAAATATCTAAGCGCAATTTTTAATTCCGTAAGTGATTCAATATTCATTCATGATCTTTATGGAAATATAACGGATGTAAATGAAACTGCTACCACTATGTTTGGTTATTCGCAAAATGAATTAATAAATATGAATGTATATGATATTATCTCAAAAAAACATGACAATATTGAACTTTATATAGATGCATTAAGTAATAAGAAGAACCGAAAGGATCATCTGATAGAAGAGTTTATAGTTAAAAATAAAAGTGGCAAAAACTTTTGGGTAGAAGTTAATGTTCATGCTACAAAGATTCATGAAAATGAAATAATTATAGCAACTGTGCGAGATATTACAGAAAGAAAAAGGAATGAATTAGAATTACAGGGTGAAGCTATTGAGATAGAGAAGTTAAGATCTGAGTTTTTTGCCAATATTTCTCATGAGCTAAGAACTCCGTTGAATATAATATTAGGTACAATACAAATTATTGAAATGTGCATTAATGATGAAGAAAACCCTATTAATAGAGAAAAGATTATTAATAATATAAATATTGAAAATCATAATTGCTATAGATTGCTAAAATTAATAAACAATTTAATTGATTTAACTAAATTGGATGTAGGTTTTTTTGAACTAAATATGGTTAATTGTAATATTGTTAATATAGTGGAGGAAATTACTTTATCCGTAGCAGAGCATATTAATAATAATGGCTTAAGTTTCATATTTGATACTGATATAGAGGAAAAGATAGTGGCTTGTGATCTAGAAAAAATTGAAAGAATAATGCTTAACATGCTATCCAATGCTATAAAGTTTACAACTTCTGGTGGAAGTATAGTTGTTAATGTATCTGATGGTGAAGGATACATAACTATTTCAATTGAAGACACAGGTATAGGTATACCGGATGACAAGGTAAATCTAATATTTGATAGATTTAGGCAGGTAGATAAATCGTTTACGAGGAATTATGAGGGAAGTGGTATTGGATTATCGCTTGTTAAATCGCTGGTAGAAATACAAGGTGGGACAATAACAGTCGAGAGTAAATATGGAGTTGGTACTAAGTTTTTTATAAAATTTCCGGTTAAGGTATTGAAGGATGATAGTATTGAAGAGAGTATTAAGATAGTTGATAATAGCATGAATGATTTTGAGCAAAGAATAAAAATTGAGTTTTCAGATGTATATAAATAGTTAATAGCGTTTGAAAAATCAAAATGAAAGAATCACCTTAAGACAGGTGGTTCTTTCATTTTGTGTGCAAATTAATAATATACTTTTCATATTTTTCGCAGAGCAATGGAGTCTTTACCCCAAGCTCCTTTCCGGAATCATAAACGCTTTTACATACATAAATTAAATCCTCCATATTACAATGAAGTTCCATAATACGCCTTGTCAGTTCATTTGTTTTGAACATTTGCTTCATAATCATCCCAGCAAGTTTTGACGGAATTCGGTATGCAATTAATTCGTTATTGTAATGATTAAGTACAACACCTCTTGCCTTTACAACTTTGACTGCTTCACGGATTGTCAATACAGCTTCACTTAAACCAGATGCACTGCTCATAATATTTCTTGCGGATTGAGCAATATCTGACATATCCCCATATTTTGAAGCAGTAGTAATAACACCAGAATTGGTTGCCATATGTACCCAAATCCATTCTATCATATCAAATGGAACTTCCACTTTAATATCAGCACTATCAAGCAATTGAATAAGGTTTGAGTAGTTGTCTATATTTGTCTTCTGTTTACTTTCAATCATAATATGATCAAATAGTACGCAATCTAAAAGGGTATCATTGATACTACCCCCTGCAACTGGATAACCAAGAATATATTTGCGGGTACCCATAATTTTGTCGACGCTGGCCCGTTCTTCCCA
>DAVZGU010000306.1:0-3536 GCA_052274215.1 Clostridium sp.
TGGCGGTCGATGCGCTGATCCAGTCGAACTGAAAAGATGACGCGCCGGCCGCCCACGTGTAGCTCTTTATTTATATTAAAAATCTAAAATAAAAAATGAAGGTGGAGATTATATGTATTTGGATAGTGTAAACACCTCAATTTCTTCAAAAATAGAATATCTACATTCTAATCATAAAGAAATTTCTCATTCTGATTTGAAAGATATGTTTGAAAAAGGCATAGCTCAGCATGGGTTAAGCAATCAGCATGATGAATTTATAGATCTTACTGCCATACTTTTAATAAAAACTCACAAGGATAAAACGATTTTACATACTATAGTAGACATGATTTTTTTTAGAAATAGAGAATGTCTTTTTACTCATGATCTAATTTGGGCTTTTTTTCAAGCAAGAGAGCCCTATAGCTTAATGTTAATTGCAAAGTATTTAGAGTCAGATGACGCAGATGATGTTAAATTGGCACGCAAACTTTTAGACTTTGTACCTTCCATAGATATGACTATGGGAGAAGGTAGTAAACAACATAAAGATTTTTTTTACTGGATTAAAGAGAATTATTCATTTTTATATTTTACTGGGGAGAGTTTTCAAAGAACCAGTAAACCTATACCCTATATCGTAGTTTTAGATGCGAAATATCTGTGCAGACGGGTATCGCTTTATACTAAAAAACCACTCATACAATACACGGCAAAAGAAAAGAACTTACTAGGTTATTTTAACAACTTAGATGAAAACAAGAAGCTATTGTTATCGAGATTCTCACTTAGAATTCATTATGAAAGTATATATTTATGGAAATCATGGATTAAGCATTCCATAAATAAGCAAATACGCATTGCTAAAGCTAGCTTAAGAGATTAGCAATATATAATTATTGTTCTTAATATAAGGAATATAGGGAGGTTAGTAAATGATAATAATTTCCAACAATACTTATAAGTCTGATACTTTTATAAATGAATATAAACCAAATAATATTGAAAAAGATATCATTAGAAAGATGGATTTAAGCAAAGAAAAGTATGAATATAATTCAGTAAATCAATTACAGTTTGAGTTAAAATTACGAAAGTATATTGTTATTGCGGCTATAAAACTCAATGAAGGTGATATGTCCTTTAAAACCTTTCGTAAATCAATATGTAATCATGATTATTGGGATCGTACTGATGAAGGTGGTTTTATATTGAAAAAGGGAATAAATCCCAGTGAAGCTATTGAGGATATTTCTATAAATAGTTCAAAATATGGTACTGAATGTGCCACCGCAATGATTATTATTTATTATCAAGCATTGCTTAACATATTTGCTGAAAAACTTTTCAATGAGTTGTTTCCAGAAATACAATTAATGAATTGGCATTATATGGATAGGATGCTTGAGGAGGCAGGTTATTTAGAAAAACAAAGTGATTATTTCCCAGGGGATAGAAGATACTTTGATAACCCAGATGTAAATCCATTAAAGCCTGAATGGCAAGGGGAAAATGTTATAGATTTAGGTAATGGAATTTATTTTGGACATGGTATAGGCATAGAAACTGCTAATGAAATAATTAGTGATTTAAATGAACTTAGAATAGAGGGTGCAAAAATATCATCTTATTTATTAGATTCAGCTGCACGACTAGATTTTAAAGCTTTAGCCGAAAGAGCTGAAAGTACTCCGGTGGTGTAAATTTTGGAGTTTGCTTAGTATAGCTAAACAAAAATGAGTATAAAAAATATTATTTATTATTTTAACCTTACTTGGGATATGATATAATAATAGAAAAAGGTCTAGGTGGTGAATTTATGGAGAAGGAAATATTAGATATTTTAAAAGTAATGCAAAGTGACATGAAAACAATGCAGGGCGATATAAAATCAATGCAAGGTGATATGAAATCAATGCAGGGTGATATAAAATCAATTAAAACAACACAGGACGAACATACTCAAATATTGAGAGCTTTAGAGCATAAAACTGATGTTATATCAGCGGAGCAGGAAAATTTGAAGCATGAAGTTTTCGAAACTAAAGGTGAAGTTAAGAGTATGAGAAAAGACATGAGTAGTGTGGAAATTATCACAGCAAATAATTGGGCAGATATTGCAAAACTAAAGGCTATAAAATAATAAATGGATGAGTTGATATAATGAATGAAATAAAAGATGAAAAAAAATTAAAATGAGTATCAGTGGCTAAAGTAATAGCTAGTGGTACTCATTTTTTTTAGGGTTTATAGAAATTTATATAAAGTTATTGATTCTTTAAACGAAGTAGTAAGTGAAGAGTAATTAAAAAAAATTTAATGGAGTTGATTTTATGAGAATAAATAAGAATATAGCATCTTTAAATATATATAAATCATATAGCAAGAATCTTACTAAGCAAAGTTCAGCCTTAGAGCGAATATCTTCTGGTATTAAGATAAATAGTGCAAAAGATAATCCTAATGCAATTGCTCAAAGTGAGAGATTTAGGATGCAGATAAGAGGGCTTCAAATGGCTTCGAGAAATACTCAAGATGGGGTTAGCATGCTTCAAACTGCAGAAGGTGGTCTTGATAGTATTACTAATAGTCTGCAGAGGGTTAGAGAGTTGTTAGTACAAGCAGGGGGAACTACAACTGATGCTGATAAAGACATTATTCAAAAGGAAATAAACCAAATGTTAGATGGAGCAGAAGACATGGCAAATAATACTGAGTTTAATGGAGTTAAGCTTTTATCAGGTGGGAAAAATGATGGCAGTGTTAATATAGAAATGCTTATAGGTGCTAATGTGGGAGAAAAAGTTGACATACCGAAATATGATTTAACTACAGAAGGTCTATTACTTAAGGATAGTAAAGGCAAAGTCCTAGTAGATGTGAATAAAATAGACGATTCTCTGAAACTTGTAGACAAGGCGCTTCATGACATTACAAGTGCGAGAAGCAAATATGGAGCCTTAGAGAACAGATTTGAAAGTACCTATAATTTTACGATGGAGATATCAGAAAAGATAGAATCTGCTGATAGTAGTATAAGAGATGCAGATTTAGCCGCGGAAATGATGGAATATTCTAAGGATGATATACTTGTACAAGCTGGAAATGCTATGATGGCTCAATCAAATAAAATTCCGCAGGACGCACTAAGAATATTAGAAAATGTTAGAAATAGGTAAAGAACTCACATAGTTGAGTTCTTTATCTGTTTTTTGAAACTTATTTAACAATTTGAAGTTTTGAACCATACCAGTCTATAAAATTCATTTTTACTTCTATATTATGGAGCGATGTTAATAGTCTATACACATATTTCTAAATAAATAAAATCTTTCTAATTAGAAATTTACACTTTTTAGGCGAATGCAATACACAAGCGACTACAAGCGAAATCAGTATACTTATGTGAAGCGTAATATACTAACATATTCCAGGTATTCTTTATTTTCATGACATGATACAATTAAATCATAGAAAAACTACAACAATAATATATAATATAATTATGAAATGTTAACAAAGTATGAACGTGATAAAGGTTGCTAGTAAACATA
>DAVZGU010000307.1:0-3532 GCA_052274215.1 Clostridium sp.
GTTTTACAGCGATATTACTACGCCTTCTCATAAAAGAGATGGCGTTTTTTGTTTGAAAAGTAAATGTAATATTAAAAGTACTATAGTACCTTTAAATTTAGCCCAGAGAGGCTGAGAAGGAGTGATGTAATATGCTAAAAGGAAGACACTTAATTGAACCAATGGATTTTACAATATTAGAGCTTGAGGAGATTTTTGATTATGCAGATGAAATAATTAAAAAACCTGAAAATTTTTCTCATATCTGTGATGGAAAAATTTTGGCAACATTATTTTATGAACCAAGCACACGAACAAGATTAAGCTTTGAAGCGGCGATGTTAAGACTTGGAGGTCAGGTTTTAGGCTTTTCCGAGGCAAAATCAAGTTCAGCAGCAAAAGGGGAAAGTGTAGCAGATACTATAAGGACAGTAGAATGTTATGCAGATATTGCAGCCATGAGACATCCAAAAGAAGGAGCTCCTAAGGTTGCAGCTATGAATTCAAAGATGCCAGTAATAAATGCCGGTGATGGTGGGCATCAACATCCAACTCAAACATTAACAGATCTTTTGACCATAAGAAATATTAAAGGAACATTATCAAACTTAACCATAGGAATTTGTGGAGATTTAATGTTTGGTAGAACAGTTCACTCATTAATAAAAGCCATGTCTAGATATGAAAACATTAAATTTGTACTGATTTCACCAAAGGAATTATCAATTCCTAAATACATTAAATCGGAAGTATTGGAAAAGAATAACATGGAGTTCGTTGAAGTTGAAAAATTAGAAGATGTTATTGAAGGTCTCGATATTTTATATATGACTAGAGTTCAAAAGGAAAGATTTTTTAACGAGGAAGATTATATAAGACTTAAGGATATTTATATACTAGATAAAGAGAAAATGCTAAAAGCTAAGAAAGATATGATAATTCTTCATCCACTCCCTAGAGTTAATGAAATAGCTGTGGAAATCGACGCTGATCCAAGGGCATGTTACTTTAAACAAGCAAAATATGGTATGTATGTAAGAATGGCACTTATTGCTAAACTTTTGGGGGTAGATAAGTAATGGTAACAATAAATAGCATAAAAAGAGGAATAGTAATAGATCATATTAAAGCAGGACTCGGCCTCAAAATATTTAACTATTTAGGTCTTGATAAGGCTGAATTTACAGTGGCACTTATTATGAATGCACCTAGTGGGAAGCTTGTTAGGAAAGATATAATTAAAATAGAAAATGAGATAGATATAGATTTTACAGTTTTAGGTTTTATAGACCCTAACATAACAATAAATATAATAACTGGAGAAAAAATTGAAAATAAGGTTAAACTAAAGTTGCCAGATAAAATTGAGAATGTTATAAGATGTAATAATCCAAGATGTATCACATCTATAGAACAAGAAATTTTGAACAGCTTCTACTTGTCAAATCGAGAAAAGGGCGAATATAGATGTATATACTGTGATGAAGTTAATAACGATACAGCTATATCATAATAAAACAAAAAAATAGAATTATAAAGTAAGCAGGATTTAAATCCTGCAAATAAATATTAATATATTTTTGAAAGGATGGAAGAACTATGGAATTGTTAATTAAGAATGCAAGGGTAGTCGATTCATCACAGGATTTTATTGGCGATGTTTATATAAATAAAGGAATAATATATGAAATAGGAAAAAAACTAGAAAAAGACTGTGAAGTAATAAACGGAGAGGGATATATTTTAGCCCCTTCTTTTATAGATCTTCACAGTCATTTTAGAGAACCGGGGTATACGTATAAAGAAGATATACTCTCTGGGAGCCTGGCTGCAGTGCGGGGTGGATATACTGCGGTAAACCTTATGGCAAATACAAAACCAGTATGTAACTCGATGAATACAATAGATAAGGTACTCAAAAAATCTAGGGAAATAAATCTCTTGGACATTCATCAATGTGCATCTATTACAGAGGATCTATTGGGAGAATCTATAGACCACCTAGGTCAGTTAACCAATGCAGTAAGATTTATATCGGATGATGGTAAAGGGGTTTATGATAGTCGTATAATGCTTGAGGCAATGGTTAAAGCTAAAGAAAAGAATTTAACAATAATATCCCATGCTGAAAATGAAGAGTTAGTAGAAGTTGATACAAGGCTTGCTGAAAATATGATGACATGGAGAGATATAGCCCTTTCAAAATTCACAGGTTGTAGACTTCACTTAGCACATGTTAGTACAAAAGAAGCTATGCAGGATATTATAAAGGGCAAACAGCAGGGGGGACGAATAACCTGTGAAGTTACGCCACATCATATAGCATTAACAGAAGAAACAAAATATAGGGTAAATCCACCTATGAGGAAAGCTGATGATGTAAGCTTCCTAATACAAGCTATAAAAGATGGCTTCGTAGATGTTATAGCTACTGACCACGCGCCACATAGTGTTGAGGATAAAATAAAGGGCGCTCCTG
The DNA here is from genome assembly GCA_052274215.1 of Clostridium sp. GTDB lineage: Bacteria > Bacillota > Clostridia > Clostridiales > Clostridiaceae > Clostridium_AD. The sequence continues at coordinate 2,459 of DAVZGU010000307.1, forward strand.
GCATATCAGGCCTAGAAACTTCATTTCCTGTATGCTACACTAAATTGGTAGGAGAAGGTCATATTACTATAAATAAACTTTCCGAATTGATGTCAAGAAACCCAGCTAAAATTATGGGATTTAACAAGGGTGAAATAAAAATAGGTTATGACGGAGACCTAGTACTATTAGATACTAAGTCTAAATATAACATTGATCCTTCGCAATTTTTATCTAAAGGACATAATTCTCCATTTGATGGAAAGGCTGTAGTAGGCAGGGTAATGTGCACTATTAAAGCAGGGAGAATAATTTATAAAGCGAAGGTAGAAACAAACAAAGAATGGATTTGTAAATAAAATGGTAAAGGTGGAATAATCTTTGATTATAGATAAATTGTTTAAAAGTGTAGAAAAAAACGGTCATGTATGCGTGGGGCTTGATACGGATTTGGAATACTTACCTGTAGAGTTTAGAAATAAGTTTATGCATGAGGAACACGCGTTATACAGATTTAATCAAATGATAATTGATGCTACTTTTGATGTATCAGCTTGTTATAAGGTACAAATAGCATATTATGAAGCGCTTGGATTAAAAGGTTTAAAAGTATACAAGGACACTTTGAGTTATATAAAAAGCAAAGGTGGCATAGTAATTGCAGATATTAAAAGAGGAGACATTGCAAAAACGGCACAAATGTATGCTAAGGCTCATTTTGAAGGAGATTTTGAAAGCGACTTTATAACTATAAATCCATATATGGGGATGGATAGTATTGAGCCATATCTTCCTTATGTAAAAAATAAGGAAAAGGGATTATTCTCACTAGTAAGAACTTCCAATAAAGGAGCAGAAGATATAGAGTACATAGAGAATAAAGAAAATAAAAAGGTTTATGATATTGTGGGGGAAAAGTTATTAAAAATCGGAAGTGAATTTATTGGAGACTGTGGATATAGCTCCATAGGTGGAGTTGTTGGATGCACACATATAGATGAAGGATTAAAGATGAGAGAAAATTTAGAAAAAATGTTCTTCTTAATACCGGGTTATAGAGCACAAGGTGGTGCTGCGAAGGATGTAGCCATATAT
>DAVZGU010000308.1:0-3528 GCA_052274215.1 Clostridium sp.
GCAAGAATATCAATAAATATTAAAGAGGCTAAATACGAAAGTGTGGAAAAATCTATAAAAAAACTTTCCTCTGAAAATAAGCGAATATCCTTTTTATCTAAAAAAGAGTTTAAAGAAAAAGATGAAAAGGATATGCTAGGAATGAAAATTGCTGGTATGAGCTTAGTTGGTATCATTGGCTTAATTGGGGTTATTAATTTAGTTAATACAATGATTACAAGCATAATGTCTAGAAAAAAAGAATTAGCAATGATGCAAGCTGTAGGGCTTACAAACGCTCAGTTGCGAGCTATGCTTCAAATTGAAGGTATGTATTATTCTATTATAAGCTTAATAATATCTATTACTGGGGGATTATCACTAGGGTACTTATTTTACCTCGCTAATAAAGACGGTAATGAACACATTATATATAGATTACCAATTGGATCGATACTTGCAGTATCAATAGGGTTTATAGCAATTCAGTATATTATAACTTATATTGTAGAGAGAAAACTCCATGCGGAAACCATAATTGAAAGAATAAGGTGCAATGAATAATTAAGAAAAGATAGTAAAACTTTGTATTAAGGTTTTGCTATCTTTTTTTAGTAGCAAAGCGGTTTAGAGGGATAAAATAAAAACAAATATTACAAGTAAAATAAAGATAATATAGGTAAATTTAAGATTAAATGAAAAAAAATGTAGTATAATGAAAAGAGAATAAGGTTGAGGACTACAAGAATTATTTTTGAAGAGAAAATAATGAACTATGAACAGAATAAGGGGCCTAGAAAGTATGGAAAGAAAAAAAATACTAGAAAATTTAAAATCACAAATAAAAATGGGTAATCATATTATTGGGGTAGCTGCAGGTGCAGGAATAACGGCAACGTATGCCAAACAGGGTGGAGCTGATTTTCTTTTGATGTTAAATTCAGGTAGGTTTCGCCAAATGGGGAGGGGCTCACTAGCAGGTTTTTTACCGTTTTGTAATAGCAATGATATGGTAATGGACTTTGCTTCTAAAGAAATAATGCCTTTGGTAACTGATATACCTATTATTTTTGGTCTTAATGCAACAGATCCTACAAAAAACATAGATAGCTACATAGATGAAATAAAAGGCATGGGTTTTTCTGGTATTAATAATTACCCGACAGTTGGACTAATTGACGGTCAATTTAGCGAGGCTCTAAAAGACAATGGACAGCATTATCTAATTGAAGTGCAAGCAATAAGAATAGCCCATGAAAAAGATATGTTTACAGTTGCATTTGTATTTGACGAGATACAAGCAGCTCAGATGATTGATGCTGGAGCTGATATAATTTGTGCACATTTAGGATTAACGGGAGGCGGGTTATTAGGGGCAAAAAAAGTATTCTCTCTGGAAGATGCAAAGGTTAAAGTGGACAAGATATTTAATAAATGTAATGAATTAAAGCCAGAAGTAATTAAGTTGGTTTATGGTGGCCCTGTAAAGACACCAATTGATATTCAGTATATGTATAGTAGTAATAAAAACTTAATGGGATATATAGGTGGGTCTGCATTTGAGAGAATTCCATCAGAAAAGGCGATTACAAATATAACAAAAGCCTTTAAAATATCGGGGAAGCTGAATGAAGATGATTTAATGATTAAGATGTTGGACGGAGTTACAAAACACTATGATTATGTTGGATTTGTGCAAGAATACGTTGCTAAAAATTATATGAATGATATTTCGTTTGTAGATTTAGCTAAAGTAGCGCATGTATCTAGGAGTTACTTAAGCAGTCTATTCAAAAAGAAAATTGGTTGCAGTTTTCCACAGTATATTGTTAAATTCCGTATAAATAAAGCAGTAGAAATTTTAGAAAGAGAAAATATCCAGTTATCAGAGTTAGCATCATTAGTCGGTTATCATGATTATTCACAATTTAGTAAAATGTTTAAAAAGTATAAGGGATTGTCTCCAAAACAATATAAATCTAAAAATAATACATAAGCACAAAAACATAGGACATAAAAGCGTTTACGGTAAGAAGCTATGGCAGTATGATTAATTTGTAATAAATTATCTATTTTTTAAAAATTATGACATTATTAAGAAAATTTATCTAATATTATGCAGGTTAGATAAAACCAGAGTTGTATAGGGGGTTAAAAATTGAAAACAATTGCAATTGCAGGAACATTTGATACTAAAGGTGATGAGTATTTATATGTAAAAGAATTGATTGAAAGTTTGGGGTTAAGTACTCTTACGATTCACACAGGCGTGTTTAAGCCAACCTTTAAACCTGATGTATCAAACAATGAAGTAGCAGAGGCAGCAGGCGTAGACATTAAAACTCTCGTTGATAAAAGGGACAGAGCATTAGCAACGGAAATATTATCAAAAGGTATGGAAAAATTAGTACCTAAATTATATAAAGAAGGTAAATTTAGTGGAATCATATCCCTTGGAGGTACTGGAGGAACTTCACTAGTAACACCAGCTATGAGGGCACTTCCTATTGGGGTTCCAAAAGTTATGGTATCTACAGTAGCATCGGGAAATACTGCTCCATATGTAGGAACAAGTGATATTGTTATGATGCCATCTGTAGTAGATGTTTCAGGGCTTAATTCAATTTCAACTAAGATTTTTGCAAATGCAGCATTTGCAATCGCAGGTATGGTTAAATTTGAAAACATAAAAGTAGTAGAGAAAAAAAGATTGATTGCTGCAACTATGTTTGGGGTAACAACTCCATGTGTAACGGCAGCCAGAAAATATCTTGAGGATAGAGGATATGAAGTGCTTGTGTTTCATGCAACAGGTATAGGTGGACAATCGATGGAAGCACTTATTGAGGCTGGATTTATTGAAGGAGTATTAGATCTTACAACAACAGAGTGGGCAGATGAAGTTATCGGTGGAGTTTTGAATGCAGGGGAACATCGTTTAGAGGCCGCAAGTAAAAATCATATTCCACAGGTTGTATCAGTAGGGGCACTTGATATGTGCAACTTTGGGCCATACGAGACAGTACCCAAAAAGTTTGCGGGACGTAATTTTTACAAGCATAATCCGACAGTGACACTTATGAGGACAACTGTAGGAGAAAATGAAGCAATTGGGAAAAAACTTGTTGAGAAATTAAATATGGCAAAAGAGAAAACTGCTTTATTTTTACCAATTAGAGGTATATCAGGCATTGATGTAGAAGGGCAAGCGTTCTATGGTGTAGAAGAAGATAAGATGCTATTTGACACCTTAAGAAATGGTGTGAACAAAAATATTGTAGAAGTAATTGAAATGGATTGTGAGATTAACGATGTAGTATTTGCAGAAGCAGCAGCACAAAAATTAATAGATTTAATGAGTAGGTAAGGCTATAATGTGCGGATATATTAGCGTAGTAATAGGGAGTTTAGGTAATAACCCCAAAATTGAAAAACTAGTGACAAAAATTCAGACTATTTAAGGAGGATTTGGAAATGAATAAAATGACGAGAAAAGAAATTATTACAAAGTTTAAGGATGAAGTTAAAAATGGAAAGATACTATTAGGA
>DAVZGU010000309.1:0-3524 GCA_052274215.1 Clostridium sp.
TGATTTAAAAGAAAAAGATGGCTTGGTGGATGACCTAATTCGAGGTAGAAAAAACAGTAAAGACAGTGATGGTAGTAAGGATGTGGAAGAAAGCGCCGAATATGAAAAAGGAGAATTTAAAACTCCAGAAAAGGCTTTTGATTATGCTAGGGGTTTATTAAAGTCTTAATATTCTAATGTTAAATAAAAAAATATGTACTAAAACCTTAAGAAAAATGTATTTCTTAAGGTTTTTTGACTTAATATTTATTTTCATGCATCTTAATTATTGAATTAATACCGTTTAGGTGGTAAAGTATTATGTAGCCTTTATAAAAATGTGAAGATAGCAATTAATAATTTATATCCGCGAAGAAAGCATCAAGGAGGAAATATTATGTACGAATATATAAATGGAATTTTTGTAGGCATTAATAAGGACTATATTGTAGTAGATAATAATGGCATGGGTTACAAAATATATACCTCTGGAAGTACTATGGCAAAGATGCCCAAAACTAACGAGAATGTATTATTATATATAAAACAAATTGTTAGAGAAGATTTTATTGGACTATACGGATTTCTAACAAAAGATGAGATAGAGATGTTTAGCCTTGTAATTAGTATAAATGGAGTTGGGTCAAAAGCTGGATTATCATTACTTTCTATTTGCAGTGTTACAAATTTAAAATATGCGATTGTATCGGGAGATGAAAAAACTTTAATACGGGCACCTGGAATAGGCAAGAAAATTGCTCAAAGGATAATTCTAGAGCTCAGAGAAAAAATTCATATTGAACAGTCAGCAGCTAACACTTTATCACAAATTTCAGGTAGTAGTTTAGAAGATGATAGAAAACTTATAGAGGTTTTAGGAGCTCTTATTTCACTTGGATATTCTGAAAAGGAAGCTGAAAAAGCATTAAAAGCTATAAGTAAAGAACAATCACTTGAAAATATGATTAAAGATTGTTTGAAATATTTGATGAACTAAGGTGGGAGTACACTATGGATGATATTGAGGAAAGAATTATTACTTCATCGGTCATTGAAGAAGACATGGATGCAGAATATTCGCTAAGACCCCAAAAACTTAGAGAGTATATTGGTCAATCAAAGATTAAAGAAAAATTAAATATATTTATTAAAGCAGCTCAAAATAGGGAAGAAGCTCTTGATCACGTGCTTTTATATGGTCCTCCTGGGCTTGGCAAGACAACACTTGCAAATATTATTGCAAAGGAAATGAAGGGTAACTTAAAAGTAACCTCCGGACCCGCAATTGAAAGAGCAGGGGATTTGGCAGCTATTTTAACTAGTTTGAGTGATTATGATGTTATTTTTATTGATGAAATACATAGACTTAATAGAGCTGTAGAAGAAATATTATATCCTGCTATGGAGGATTATGCTTTAGATATTGTAATTGGAAAAGGAGCTTCAGCAAAATCTATAAGACTAGATCTGCCTAAGTTCACACTTATTGGTGCAACTACTAGGATTGGACTATTAACAGCACCTCTTCGTGATAGATTTGGTGTTCTAAGTGCCATGGAATATTATACGCAAGGTGAGTTAAAAGAAATAGTAATTCGTTCTGCATCTATTTTAAAGGTAGATATTACGGAAGATGCTGCAATTGAAGTTGCAAGACGTTCAAGAGGTACTCCGAGAATTGCTAATCGTTTGCTTAAGAGGGTTCGAGATTATTGTGATGTTAAGGGGAACGGAATTATTGATTTGAATTTAGCAAAGTCTGCTTGTGAACTTCTTGAAATAGATGACGAAGGCTTTGATAGAATAGATAATAAAATGCTTGAAGCTATTATAGATAATTTTAATGGGGGACCAGTAGGCATAGAGACCTTATCTTATTTTATAGGAGAAGAATTAGGAACGCTGCAAGATGTCTATGAACCTTATTTAATTCAAAAAGGATTCATAATAAGAACCCCAAGGGGGAGAATGGCTTCTAAAAAGGCTTATCAACATTTGAATAGGCCGTTTAAAAAGTCGAATAAGCATAAAAATCTAAAACAATTCACAGTATTTGATGATGAAGATGATGAAGTTTAAATGATTTTTGCTAAAGAAAGGGTGTAATTTTTTGAAAGTAAAGGATTTTTATTTTGACTTACCAAAGGAACTTATTGCTCAACATCCAGTTGAAAAAAGGGATGAGTCAAGGCTTATGGTAGTCAATAAAACAAATAAGGAAATACAGCACAAACAGTTTAAAAATATAATAGAGTACTTAAACCCAGGAGATTGCTTAGTACTAAATGACACTAGAGTTTTGCCAGCAAGGCTTTTAGGAATGAAAGAGGAAACAGGAGGTAAAATGGAATTTCTGCTCCTAAAGAGAATAGATGTTAACCACTGGGAAACCTTAGTTAAACCAGGTAAAAAAGCAAAGATTGGAGCTAGGTTTGTTTTTGGAAATGGAGAACTAAAGGCAACAATCATGAGCGTTTCTGAGGGTGGAAGTAGAATAGTGGAATTTGAATTCGAAGGAATATTTGAAGAGGTTTTAGATAAACTCGGAGAGATGCCGCTACCGCCATACATAACTGAAAAATTAGAAGATAAAGAAAGATATCAGACTGTATTTTCAAGAGAAGTAGGATCTGCAGCAGCACCTACTGCAGGGCTTCATTTTACAGATGATTTGCTATGTCAAATTAAAGCTAAGGGTGTTAAAATTGTATTTGTAACACTTCATATAGGTCTGGGTACTTTTAGACCTGTAAAAGCCGCAACAGTGGAAGAACATGAAATGCATTCAGAGTACTATATGCTTAGTAGTGAAGCAGCAGCGATAATTAATGAAGTAAAAGAGACGGGCGGAAGAGTAATTGCAGTAGGTACTACATCTAACAGAACACTCGAAAGTATAGCAGATGATAATGGTAGGGTAGAGGAAAAATCCGGATGGACAGATATATTTATTTATCCAGGATATAAATTCAAAATTGTTGATGCAATAATAACGAATTTTCATTTGCCAGAATCTACGTTAATAATGTTAGTTAGTGCTTTTGCGGGCCAAGATTTAATTATGGGTGCATATGATATGGCAGTAAAAGAAAGATATAGATTCTTCAGTTTTGGAGATGCAATGTTTTTATATTAATTATTGTATAGAAAGTAGGGTAAATATGTATAAATTACTTAAGAAAAGTGGTAAAGTAAGACGTGGTGAGTTTACAACACCTCACGGAACTATTCAAACACCTGTATTTATGAATGTTGGAACTCAGGCAGTTATTAAGGGTGCCGTTTCCACTATGGATTTAAAAGAAATCAACTGCCAAGTAGAATTATCTAATACTTATCATTTGCACTTAAGGCCAACAGATAAGGTTATAAAGCAAATGGGTGGACTTCACAAGTTTATGAATTGGGATAGACCTATTCTTACAGATTCCGGTGGGTTTCAGGTATTTTCTTTATCTAAAATGAGAAAGATTAAAGAAGAAGGAGTTTACTTTAATTCACATATTGATGGAAAAAAAATATTCATGGGTCCAGAAGAAAGTATG
>DAVZGU010000310.1:0-3515 GCA_052274215.1 Clostridium sp.
CCTATGTTTTCATTATAAGAAACATATGTTACAACCATGTTACAAAGTTTATTTTATAAAAAAAAGAATGTTTATTCTATTGAATTTAAGATTAGTGTCACAGAATTGTTATTTGGCTGTAATCGAGGTGAAAAAGTGATATAGGAAACCTGGGAATATTATCATTATTACAATAATTAAGAATTCAGAAAAAATTAGGATACCTAACACCTGTTGAATTCAAAAAACATGAACTTGTCAGGATAAAAAAAGAGAAAGAGTAATACATAAATTATATTACTCTTCCGGTACATTTTATTTATTTGTCTACTTTTTCGGATATAGATCAAGCGTTGCCATCCCTCTTTGTTATAGTATGTAACTCCAACTTATAGAAGTGGGAGACTTTCCTTCTGAAATGTCGTTAAAACTATTTCTTCGGCATATATGGTATCTTATTTTTACCATCATATATTATTAAAGATTTAGCTTTTACAACATCAGTATTATATTTGAAATCTTTGTTAGAGAAATTTGCAACTACTTTAAGTTTGATACTTTTCTTTTTGGTAACCCATCTGAAGCATTTTCCTTTACACCATTTTTTTCAATAGATAACTGAAAGGTTTCAGGATTTACAGTGAATTTGAAATTAGATTTTTTGACTATTGCTTCAGTAGTAGCATTAGCCGTGCTGGTACAGCTACCAAGTATCCCTACAATTAAAATAGAACTCATAAATATTGACATGATTTTTTTTTTATTGCCCACCTCCAATTGAAATATTATACCATTAAATGCCATTTCTGTCCTTGATGTAAAACTAAGTTCTATCTCCAAGTATCCATTTTTCTTTCTCTTCCCCTTTATAATAATCAACTTTTTCTTTATTTTGGTATACTTCTTCATAAGGAAAAATGTTTATTTTCCCTGAATTGGGGTATTCACAAACATCTATACCTATCTCAAGAAATCTACATGGTTGCTTATTGTTATTATAAAGTTGATGAGCAACCTTGGGTCCAATTTCAAAAAAACAATATCGCCTTCTTTTAATTCCGTAAAGCCCTCTGGTATTCTAAGTGTAGCTTTTCCAGATAAGATTACAAATGTGAAATAAAGTATTAATTTGATATATCCTATATTACAACTTCATTAAAATATAACGAATGTAACAGAATATCCTACAATTTCTAAGTAATTCATATTTTTAATATTTATTTTCCCCCATTGTTGTCACTATCATTATTAATTACAGCTTGTGCCACAATTACATCCTGTCCGTTAAATGTACATGTAGGCGATTCATATAATATATAACCTTCATCAAGTAATTTAGAAATCCACTTATTAAAGTCATTTACTTTAACATAAAATTTCTTTTAAGCTGTTTTCCATTTTAATTTAAAGTTTCCATTTCTATAGTTTTAGTCTTTTCTTCTGCTATACTTAATCCAAATTTTGCTAGTCTACTTTTTAGTGCTTCATAATATTTTTTGCATCATTTTCATATTCGAAACAGGCTACACTATCGTCTGCATACCTTGTTATATAACATTCACCTTTACAATGCTTAGTTATTACCTTTGTAAATCACAGGTCAAGAGTATAATGCAAATATATATAGAAGGAGAAAAGATACTATAGAGCGAAGCTTCGCAGACTCAAAATGCTAACGCCTAATTGCATGTAAAAAACCCAGTATAACAAAAAAATTATACTGGGTTTGTAAACAACCTGAGGCATTCCCTATAGGGAATGCCTCAGTAGTAACTAAATCGTATCATATATCATTAGTGCACCTTATATAGCGTAAATGTGTAGCTTAAAACCTCCTTAGAATTTCCGACTAATTATTTGTTTTATAATCCTTTATCTCAAAAGCCTAGTTCCCATTATAATAAATGCAATTTCCAAAAGAAACATAATGCCATTTAACACCAATCCTAGTATTGCCCACTTATTTTTATTTTTAGTTAATGAGAATATCGCTAAAATTATGCTTAATGGACATATATATAAAGGCATAACTAATATAAAAGAAGTAACGTGTATAAAAGGGATTATTTTTGCAAAATAATTTACGCATAAAAATATTACGACAATGGCTATACAAAACGATATTTTACCAAATATATTTGCTAAGTTTCGCATGATTTTAACCACCTTTATTTTTAGTCAGCATCTGAAGTATTAGTTATGTTACTCCAATCTACTTTAAACTCTTTTGCTGCATTAGCGCCTTGTATCCAGTTGTTAACGTTTTGTTTTAGCGCCTCTGTACCATTTATATTCACAGTTATTGTTTTTAAATACCAATCTGAACCGTATGAAGCAGTGGATTTTTTCTTCTTAACTATAACCTTGTCTACATCATTTGGACTAAAGTCAATTGCATTTATATATAAATAATATTCATCATTATCGCCTTGTTCAAAGTCATTATAGTTTTTTTTATCTAGCTTCCATTCTTTACTGTTACCATTTTTGAGTTGAATATCTAAGAATACATCATCATCTGTTCCAGCACCAAATTTTTCTCCTGTTTCGACTACCGCTGTAAGTGAACTTATAGGTGAATCACTTTTTCCAACATCTAAGTTCCATCTGTCTGAAAAATTACCATAGTTTCCATTTTCCGCTGATATGAGTAAGCTTGTACACTTACTGTTCGCGTCTACAAATGCATTTTTCAGTCTTTCAAGTCTACCATTTTGTGCTAGAAATTGTGTTGATTTTTGTAGGTCGGCATAATTATATCCAATTCCTGTTTTTAGTCCTGCAATTAATGTTTTACATTGAAGTTTTTCTTCGCTTAAATTTGGTCTTACTCCGTAAACTTTTTCTGATACATCATTTACTAGATCAAAAGGGACATCATCTATATTACTAAATATTGATGATATTCCTTTTGTATAATCTGCTATAGGTTTTTTTGATATATCTGCCCATACTATGGCTTCAGCATTATTTTCTAACTCTCTATGCAATGCACGAGTATTTTCATTGTCTAGATATACTCCACATTCAAAATTTACAAATATCCCATGACAAGCGAGATCACCTGTTACATGAGAAATCCAACCAGCAGCAAAAGCTATTTTTTTCATATCTCTTGATGCTAATGCCATCTTTAATTGTTCTGAGGCAAAAGTTCCAACTTTATAATAGTGATATCTATCAGCCCATGGTGCACGATCTAATACTTGTCCTGGTTGTAAATAACCTAAGTCTAAAGCATTTGATCCCCAATTGGCTATACCTGGATAAGTTTCTAGGGATTTTTTTATTATACTCTGTTCTGGCAAGTCCATTTTTACCTTTTCTATTAATGAGCAATGTGAAGCTGGTTGAAAAGCATAGGCTTTAAACGAGCTAATAGTTGAAAAAATTAATGTCACAGCTAAAATTTTACTTATTTTCTTAAATTTCATTTTATATTCTCCCTTAAAAATCATTTTCTTTATCAATACAAGATTTTAATTTATTGCAATCATATATATAATCACCATATCTAATCGGGATCTTTCTATGAG
>DAVZGU010000311.1:0-3506 GCA_052274215.1 Clostridium sp.
CTATTGAAAAAAGCATGGGAGTATACAAGAATATAGAGGGAAAAAGACCGGTAATTAAATTTGAAAGGAAAATTCCAAAGGATAGCATTAATGAATCTAGTATGTATATGAACTTACATACAGGAACTCATATTGATGCACCGTATCATGTAGATGATATGGGGGCTACTATTGATGCTATTGATTTAAATAAATTGATTACAAAGTGTAGAGTTTTGGATTTAACAAAAATAGTAGATGGAATAACAAAAGAAGATCTTATGGATAAAAACATTAGGCCAGGTGAATTCTTATTGCTTAAAACTCGCAACTCATTCACAGATGAATTTGAATTTGATTTTGTTTTCCTTGAAAAAAGTGGAGCAGAGTATCTAGCAGAAAGAGAAATAATTGGAGTAGCAATAGATTCATTTGGAATAGAAAGGGCTCAGCCAGAACATGAAACTCATAAAATTCTTTTTAGTAAGGGAATAACTATCATAGAAGGTGTTAGACTAAAAGAAATAAAAGAAGATGAATACTTCATGTGTGCGATGCCGCTTAAAATTAAGGGAGCAGATGGTGCTCCTGCTAGGATAGTTTTAATAAAAGACTTAATATAAGTACTTATATTAAGGTTGAAATATGATTTAAAATAATGGAGACTTTTATAAAATTAAAAGAAATTGAAGTCATTGAGTGAATAAATACACTCGATGGCTTTTTTTATATGTAACAAAATTGTAACTATTTGTATTTGATTTGTAACAAAGTATCTATAATATTTGTATATAATATAGTTATGGTAGGTCAGTAGTAACTTTGAAAGATAAAAGGTTAAAGATGAATTAAATAGTAAATTTAAGTACAAAACAGTAGAGAAGAATAATTTTATAAAAAATAAATGATGGGGAGGAATAAAAAATGAAAGGTAAAAGCATTATGATTTTGGGGTTGATAGGTATTTTAAGTTTAGGAGGTATATCAACTACATTTGGTAAAACAAACAAAGTACCGGTAACACTTAAAAGGATAGTAGAGAAGAAAACAGTAAAACAATCAGTTAAAGTTACTTCTAAAGAAATAAAAAGTAAAGATGAATTTATAAATATTAATATAAAAATTCCAGTTGTACAAGGAATGATAGATAAAAGTGCAGAAGATAGATTTAACAAAGACATAGAAAGCAATATAATAAGTTTTAAAGAAGACATGGTAAAGGAGGCAAAATTAAGCTCGGAGGAATTAAAAAAACAAGGATTTAATTTTAATCCATATGAAGCAATAAGCGGATATACTGTTTTTTATAATAAAGATAATATATTAAGTATGACGGTGGCAACTTATCAATACACTGGTGGAGCTCATGGAATGGAGATTACTACTTCTTATAATATTGATACAAAAACAGGGGAAAATATAGCCTTAAAAGATGTATTTAAAAAGGGTGTAGATTATAAGAAAATAATTAATAATGAAATTAAAAATGAAATAAAGAAAACAAAAAAAGAAGGATACAATTTTGTTACAATTACTGATAATCAAAACTTTTTCTTTAATAAAGGTGCATTAAATATAAAATTTAACGCATATGATATAGCAGCATACTCAGAGGGGGCTCCATTATTTGAAATACCACTTTCAAAACTTAAAAATTATATAAACCCACAGTTTTTGGTTGAATAATCCTATCTTATGTATGTTATAATCAAGTCATAATATAAAATATTGTAAGTAAACGCTTGCAAATTAATGGGGTGAATATGATGAATGTAAAAGAAAGAATTGAAGAGTTAAGAAATGGTATGAGAGAAAGAGGCATAGAAGCATATATAGTACCTAGTTCAGATCCACATCAAAGTGAATATGTAGCAGAACATTATACTGCTAGAACGTTTATAACCGGATTTACAGGTTCTGCTGGTACTGCAATTATAACACTTACGGATGCTTGTCTTTGGACAGATGGAAGATATTTCATTCAAGCAGAAAGTGAATTAAAAGGTACAGGTGTGACTTTATTTAGAATGGGAGAGAGTGGTGTCCCAACTGTTGAGGAATTTTTGAAGGAATCTCTTAGCAAAGGAGCAAAGGTTGCTTTTGATGGCAAGGTTATTTCAGTAGAGTATTTTAGAGGGTTAGAAAAAGCTTTAGAAAGTAAGGAATTTTCATTTGAAGTTAATGAAGATCTAATAGATAAAATATGGAAAGATAGACCAGCAAGACCTTCCAGCGAGGTGATTTTGCACGATATAGTGTATGCAGGAAAGTCAAGAGGAGCAAAACTTGCGCAGGTAGTACAGGAAATGAAGAATATGGGAGCAAACTACTATGTTATATCAGGACTCGATGATATAGCATGGCTATTAAACATTAGAGGAAGAGATGTAAAATGTAATCCCTTAACAATAGCTTATACAGTTATTTCAGAGGAAAAATGTTATTTATTTATAGATGATATAAAAATTAATTCAGAAGTTAGAGCTGAGCTTGAAAAGGCTAATGTAGAAATAATGCCCTACGATAGTATAGGTAAATTTTTGGAAAACATTAAAGTTGGAACAATACTATTTGATCCAGCGAAAAATAGTACTTGGATATATAGTGCCATAAAGATTAAAACGGTAGAAGCTATGGATATAACTACAAAATTTAAGGGCATAAAAAATGATGTTGAAATTCAAAATGTTAGAAAGGCAATGATACGTGATGGCGTGGCTATGGTTAAATTTATAAACTGGATGAAAAAAACTATAAAAACGCGTAATATTACTGAAATAGAAGCATCAGATAAAATTTACGAAATAAGAAAAGCGGGAGAAAATTTTTATGATTTAAGTTTCGCATCTATTTCAGCTTACGGAGCAAATGCATCTATGCCTCACTATACTGCTACAGAAAAAAATCAGGCTACCATAAAGAAAGAGGGCCTTTATTTATTAGATTCTGGTGCTCAGTACTTAGATGGAACAACTGATATTACAAGGACTATAGCAGTAGGTCCCTTAACTGACGAGGAGAAAACAGATTTCACTCTAGTTTTAAGAGGAATGATTGATTTAAGTATGCAGAGATTCTTATATGGAACCACAGGTTCAAATTTGGATATTATAGCTAGAATTCCACTTTGGAATGCAGGTATGAATTTTAAACATGGAACAGGGCATGGAGTAGGATTCTTTTTAAATGTTCATGAAGGGCCACATAGAATATCTATGGTTCCGAGCACTATTAAGCTTGAAAAAGGAATGATAGTGTCCAATGAACCAGGAGTTTATAAGGATGGAAAACATGGTATAAGAATAGAAAACTTAGTTACTGTTAATGAAGATGAAAAAACTCAATATGGTGGACAATTTATGAAGTTTGAGACTTTAACTTTTTGCCCTATAGATTTAGAAGCTATAGATGCGCTTTTATTAACATATGACGAAAAGGAATGGCTAAATAATTATCATAGAACTGTATTTGAGAAACTTTCTCCATATTTACAAGGAGAAGAACTAGAGTACTTAAAGGGTGCAACA
>DAVZGU010000312.1:0-3494 GCA_052274215.1 Clostridium sp.
ATTTCCTCCGATGACTCAAAAACTTTAGATAAATGTTTTAATGTATTCATTTTTCCCCCTCTAAACCACCAGATTCTCTTTATATTTAAATATATTACAATGTTTACTCATAAAGAACACTTAGAGGCTCGTACAAAAGACAGGGATTTAGCTCTTATCAAGATACACTTAATTAAAATAGCTTTTAATCTTATCATGATAGGATCAATATAGATATCAATTAAATCATCTCCTGTGGAGCTGAAATGTTGTTGAAAATTTCTGATAAAAAGGCTCTAGATTATCTTTTATGCTATCATCATTCAAATTCAATTAACTTAAAACATAATAAAACCCACAACTAATTAATTAGTTGTGGGTTTTACTGATGGAGGCGAAGCATAGTGAGCGAAATCCACTATTATTTGCATAATAGCAATTATTGGAGCAATTAAAGTTAGATTTAGCTCCTCCAATTTAATGTATCCCATTTATTATCTAATTTTCTTGCTGAACAATTTTATAGTAAGTCTTGGCTGTCAATCCATAAACTACAGCGTACAATACTGCAAAGATTACAACAGTGCCAGCTATTGAAAGTATTAATATATTTGTGCTAAATAGACCAAACAAAGATAATAGTTTAGATACAACGTTGAAAGCAACGGCAATGTGGATTACTGCTACTGCTAGCGGAAGGAAAAACACCATAAGTATTTGCTTGTTTATAGTATTTTTAACCTCTTTCTTGCTCATACCTACCTTTTGCATGATTTTAAATCTTTCGCTATCATCATACCCTTCAGAAATTTGCTTATAGTAAATTATTAAAACTGTTCCCATTGTAAATAATAGTCCTAAAAAACATCCAATAAATATGAACCCACCATTAAATATATAAAAATCTTCTCTATCTGTATAAATGCTTTTAAAATTACTATCTTTCATAGCAGTTATATGGCTTTTTAATGAATCGCAGAATTTTATAGTATCCTCTTTATTACCATCGACATCAAATGCAATACGATCATTAGCAAATACAAATCCTGTGACATTTTTTTCTTCAGAGGTATCCTTTAATGTATTCATATCCTTAACTATAATTCTATATTCATCTATTAAGTTATTTTTATTTTTATTCGCAATCTTTATTTTATTAAGATTGTCTTTCACTTTAAACTCTTTACCATTTATAACAATAGAATCATAATTAAATTCCTTCCCAACTGAAAAGATGAGTACCTCATTATCTTTTAAAGATACAGCTTTACCTTCCATTTTGTTATAATCTTCTAAGGTATAAAGATGTATACTTTTTATATCAGTCGTAACAGGTACATCTGCTTTAGGAATTTTGAATGAATTTTTATCTTGTAATGTTATTAATTCTTTATCGTCAAATTCTACTTGGTTTTTTAGTGTTACATGACTCTTAGCAGCTTCTTCTTTTATCATATTTGCTACTTTGTCATTTTCTTTTGCTGCTCTATTTCCTATAGATATTGATACATCTAATGGATAAGCAATTTTTAAGCTGCTTTCTTGTCCAACATATAAAGCAACAGTTGTTGATATTGTTAGTAGTACCGCTGTACTTAAAATGCAAATATTAGCCAGACCTACAGCATTTTGCTTCATACGATAGATCATTCCAGATACTGAAACAAAATTCTTTGTTTTGTAGAAAAATTTCTTATTTTTCTTTAATATCTTCAAAAACGCTATACTTCCAGCTGTAAAAGTACTATAGGTTCCAGCAATAACTAAAATTACTGCTATAAAAAATGTAGTAAATGCTTTTAATGGTGATTCCATATACATAGCAAGGCCATACCCAACAGCTAATTCAATAACACCAGAAATAGCTAATATCCAAGATGTCTTTGGCTCTTTTTCCCCCTTTTGACCACCTTTTAGTAATTCAATAGGATTGGTAAGCTTAACTTGTAGAAGATTTCCTATTAAAATAGCTGCAAAAATCATACTAAACAATCCTATAGTTTGTATTATTGCTGGCACTGATATTGAAAATGAAGATGAAATAGTAATATCCAGTTTCATTAAATTTATTAATATTAAAAACATTAATTTTCCAACTATAATTCCACCTAAAATACCTAAAACTAAACTAATAGTAGCTACTATTACCGTTTCAATAGAAAGAACTTTGGCAATATGCTTTTTTTCCATTCCAAGCACATTATAAAGCCCTATTTCCTTCTTTCTTCTCTTTATTAAGAAACTATTAGTATAAAATAGAAATACTATAGAAAATAAGCCAATGACTTTAACTGCAAATTTCAGAATCATTTTTAATGAATCTGCACTTCTAATCTTATCTAATCCTTCATTTAATACTATACAATCCATGGTGTAAAACATGATAATTGCACTTATACAAGCTAATATATAGGGCAAATAAGTTTTGCTATTTTTCTTTAAATTAGTCTTAGCAAATTTGAAATAAAAGGAACTATTCATTTTCACTACCTCCTGTAGTTAACAGGGTTAGTGTATTTGAAATTTTTTGATACATTTCATCATTACTCATAGCTCCACGATAAATTTGATTAAAGAGCTTTCCGTCCTTTATAAAAAGTACACGACTAGCATGGCTTGCAGCTATTGTACTATGTGTAACCATAACAATAGTTTGACCAGATTTATTTATATTTGAGAATAATTTCAGAATCTCACCTGCGGACTTTGAATCTAATGAACCCGTTGGCTCATCTGCAAGAACTAACTTTGGATTTGTAATAATAGCTCTGGTTATTGCTGCCCTTTGCTTCTGTCCTCCTGATACTTCATAAGGATATTTTTCTAATATATCTTTGATTCCTAGCTTATTTACAATTGGTTGTAGTCTGCTATCCATTTCTTTATAGTCTTTTCCTGATAACACCAGTGGCAGGAATATATTATCCTTTATAGAGAAGGTATCAAGTAAATTAAAATCTTGAAACACATAACCTAAATGATTTCTACGGAAGGCAGATATTTCACTTTCCTTTATGTTAACAATATTTTTCCCTTCTAATAAAACTTCTCCACTTGTAGGTTTATCAAGTGATGCCAATATATTAAGCAATGTAGTTTTACCTGATCCTGATTCCCCCATAATAGCTATATATTCACCAGTTTCTACTGAAAATGAAACATCATCTAAAGCTTGAACCTTATTACCCCCGAATCTTGTTGAATATATTTTCTTTAAATTTTTAACTTCTACTAATACCATATTGACCCCTCCAATTTTTACTTTCGGTAATTGATTTACGTTATTTCCTAACTACAAATTAATTATACAAAAAAAAGGAATGCTCTGCCTTAACTTAAGCTTACACTTCCTTATTTAACCTTACATTTATGTAAGGTTAGTCCTTACCTCTGCGTAAGGCTAGTCTATATTTACTTTATCTGTAGAAAAATCAATAGCTATCTTTGTTCCTTTTCCTATTTCTGAGGTCATAGATATTTTATGGGACAGTCTTGTAATAATTTCCTTACATAAA
>DAVZGU010000313.1:0-3488 GCA_052274215.1 Clostridium sp.
ATAGATGCTGAGCTTATGATGAATATGCCAAAAGGATTAACAGCTGCATCAGGTTTAAAGATGAGAGTATTAGTAACTGGTGGAGCAGGATTTATAGCTTCTCATATAGTGGATGAGTTAATTAAGTTAAAGCATCATGTATGTATAGTAGATAATTTATCGACTGGAAAAGAAGAAAATATAAATCAAGAAGCTACATTTTATAAATGTGATATAACAGAAATTGATAAATTGAGATTAGTTTTTGAAGTAGAGCAGCCGGAAGTAGTAATACATCATGCGGCGCAAATAGATATACAAACTTCACTTAAAAAACCAGCTTTTGATGCAGAAAACAATATAGTGGGAACTATTAATATATTAGAATGTTGCAGGGAATTTGGAGTAAAAAAAATAATATATCCTTCTTCAGCAGCAGTATACGGAGATCCAAAGTATCTTCCAGTAGATGAAAAACATCCGGTAGACCCAATATCTTTTTATGGAATTTCAAAGCACACACCGGAGCATTATATAAAAGTTTATGCGCAGTTATACGGGTTTGATTACACTATATTTAGGTATGCAAATGTCTATGGTGTAAGACAAGACCCTAAAGGTGAAGGTGGTGTAGTTTCAATATTTGTTGATAAATTATTAAATAATGAAACACCTTTTATTTTTGGAGATGGAGAGCAAACTAGAGACTTTATTTATGTTAAGGATATAGCACGAGCTAATATACTAGCATTACATAAAGGCGATAATGAGCTTATAAATATAGGTACTAATAAAGGAATTACTGTAAATGAATTGTTTAAGGTAATGAAAAATATTTCTAGAAGTAAAGTTGATGTGATACATAGAGAAGAAAGAAAAGGAGATATACTTCATAGTCATTTGGATAACAAAAAGGCGGAAGAAAAATTAGGTTGGAAAATTGAGTTTAAGATGGAAGATGGAATTAGGGAGACCGTGGAGTATTATAGAGAATCAATAAATGCTTATTTAGAAGTCGCAACTTCGGTTGAAAAAAACGGATTATGATAAAGGGGGGGTGACTGTATGCTTTGTGCATTAATAATGGCAGGTGGAAAAGGAACTAGATTTTGGCCCTTATCTACTGAAGAAAAACCGAAACAGTTTTTGAAGCTTGTTGGTGAAGATACAATGATTCAAATGACGGTTAATAGGTTGGAAAAACTTATCCCAATAGAAAGAGTATTTATAGTAACAGGTAAATGTTATGTAGATTTGGTAAAGGAGCAATTACCAGAGTTACCTGAAAGAAACATAATTATAGAACCAGTAGGAAGAAATACAGCACCATGTATAGCACTTTCTGCTTTTCATATTAACAAAACATATGAAGATGCTACAATAGCGGTGTTACCATCGGATCATCTTATAAAAGATGAAGTAAGTTTCTTAAAAGTATTAAATTCTGCTGATGAATTTGTGGATGGAAATAGAGAAGCTATAGTAACAATAGGTATGAAACCAGATAGACCGGAAACAGGCTATGGATATATAAATTACAGCTATGTACATTGTGCAATAAATGGCTGTGAAGTACGACGCGTGAAAAAATTTGTAGAAAAACCAGATTTACATAAGGCTGAAGAGTATTTGAAAGATGGAAACTATCTTTGGAATGGTGGAATGTTTGTTTGGAAGGCCTCCAACATATTAAGACTTACAAGAAAATATTTGACAAACACTTTTGAAGTGTTAAGCGAAATAGCAGCAACTCGCGAAGCAGATTACCATAGAGTATTAGAAGAAAAATATAATAATGTAGACAGTATATCTGTAGATTTTGGTATTATGGAGAAAGCAAAAGATATATACGTTATTCCAGGAAATTTTGGATGGGATGATGTGGGTAGTTGGGAAGCTATTGAAAGATATCGAAATAAGGATGAATATGGTAATATCCATATAGGAAATGTTATAAGCAGGAAGTCAGTTAATAACTTAATAGTGTCTTCAAATTATGATGTGATTATTGATGGATTAAGTGACATTTATCTTATTGAAAATGATGGAAAGATAATTATTGGTAGAAAAAAGAGCCTTAATAAAATAAGAGATATTAAAGATATATTAGTTTCATCGTAGAGTTTTAAATATTACTAGTAAAGAGGTTTTATTATGAGAAAGAAAATTTTGTTCATTATTTCGAGAAGCTTTTATCCTACTACGGGTGGACGAGAAGTAGTAATTTATAATTATATTGATGGATTAAATAGAATATATAATTGCGATGTAGATGTAGCTTTGTTTTGTGATGATGAAGAGGCAGAGGGCATTAGAAAATTAGATGTTGTAAATAACTTATTTATTCTTAAAAATATAAGTAAATTGCAAAAGATGAGAAATGTATTAATAAATACTATTTTACGAAGAACTTGGCCATTACAAGTATCTGTATTTTACGATAAAGATGTACAAAGACAAATAAATAAAATAGTAAGTGAAAATAATTATAATTCTATTATTACGGATATGGTGAGAACTTCAGAATATTTAAGAGGAAATGATAGTTTTGAAGGTGGAAAGATATTAGATATGGATGATATGCTCTCAAATAGGTATAAAAAACAATATGAGTTAGGTAATAGCAATGTAAATATTTTAGGCCAGTATTCTAAAAAATTGCCTAAGTTAGTAGGAAAAATGTGTAATAGTAAGAATTTATCAAAATTTATACTGAAATTCGAGGCGGATCTTTTAAGTAAATATGAGGTTGAAGTAAGTAAAGATTTTGATAAAGTGATTTTTGTGTCTAAGAAAGAAGCATCTCAATTAAATAATATTCTTAAATGTAATAAGGCAATTGATATAACAATTGGAGTAGATTATGAGTATTTATCAAGACATATTTCTGAAAAAAAAGAAAAAACAATATGCTTTTTAGGAAATATGAATGTTGCACATAATAGACAATCAGTTGATTATTTTCTTAAACAAATTTTGCCATTAATAAAGAATGAAGTTCAAGGGATTAAGTTTAAGATTGTAGGAAAATGTGATGAACAGTATAAAAAAGAAATGGAAGTGTATGAAGATGTTGAAGTTACAGGTCTAGTTGAAGATATAAGAGAACATATACAATCATGTTCTGTTGCTATAGCACCTATACTTTTTGGTTCAGGTATAAAGACAAAAGTGTTAGAAACTATGGCTATGGGAGTACCTGTAGTTATGAATTCAATAGGGGCTGAAGGAATAGATTTAGTAAATGAAGAAAACGCGATGATTACAGATGATTGGAATCAATTTGCTAAATATGTGGTTGAAATTATAAATGATAATTTAAAAAGAGATTATATATCAAGTAATGCACAAAAATTTGTAAAAGAAAATCATACTTGGGATAATACGCTAAAGAACTTTGAAGTTATATTAAATAATTAAAAAAATTATGTTAATTAAGTGCATTGAAAAAATAAAAGGGTATAGGTATTATAATGATGAAAAATGTTCTTTTTTTAGTAGAAGAGCTT
>DAVZGU010000314.1:0-3460 GCA_052274215.1 Clostridium sp.
TATTTCCACCTGTAATTTGCTTGAACCTTTTTAAGTCTTTTGAAAAATGCCAAAGTAAATTGTTATTTTTACCTATAGCAAAATCCTCTCCAATTGCAACAATACATGTAAGCATTATACAGCCACACTCCCCATATTTATTTTCCCAAGGTGTTTATAATCTATTAGTTTAATGTCTTCAGATGTAAAGTCATAAAAGTTTTTAATTTCTGGATTAATCCAAATCTTAGGTGCTTCTAAAGCTTCTTCTTTTCTTGAAATCTGCAATTTTAAACCTTCCATATGGTTTTCATATACATGTGCATTATTTATAACATGAGTAAATAATCCTGCTTTGAGTCCTGTGACTTGTGCTATCATATGAACTAATGATGCATATTGACTTGTGTTAAATGGAATTCCGAGGGCCGTATCTCCAGACCTTTGTATTAACATACAATTCAGCCTTCCATCTGTTACATCCCACATAGTTAAAAAACAGCAAGGTTGAAGCGCCATTTCAGGAAGATCTTCTATATTCCATAAGTTCATCATCATTCTTCGGTCTTGAGGATTATTTTTTAAAGCCTCGATAAGTGTATCAATTTGGTGATACTTAGCTATTTGAAAACCATACGCCTTCCCTATCGTGCCATCTTCTAAAGCCCATTCATCCCATATGTGTACATTTTGTTCTTGAAGTTTTTTAACATCATTAGATTGGTCTTTGAAAATCCAAAGCAATTCTTTTACTGCAGTTTTAAATGCAACAAATTTAGTTGTTAATATTGGAAATTCTTCTTCTAAATCAAATTGCATAATTTGGTGAGGAAGTTTTAAAGTTGCAATCCCAGTACGATTTTGATCATAATATCCTTTTTTTATAATTTTCTCTGCCATTTTAATATATTGTCTATCCATTTCATTTAACATAATTTATCATTAGTGAGAAAGTGTCCAAACCCACTAAATATTCACTTCCTTTCTGTATTTCTTTTTTATTATATAGCTCAACCCTTATTTAGACTTTTTTAATATTAACGACTCTTTTTTCCCATTCCATTCTATCTTAACTAACATATCCCTATCAGTAGCTTTTGGAAGTCCTGCCGTCAGTTTCAATTTGCCAGTATGCACCTTACTATTATCATTTTTAAATTCGCCACTTTCTCCTTCATTATACGTATCTATAGAGTACTTAACATCTTTTACCAAATTACCATCTATCCCAGTGTACTTAAATGTATAATATGTGTCATGTGAGTTTTCATTACCATAGATTTTATACCCTACAGCCCAATTTGGACTCTTACCTTCATAATTAATTAAAACATCTTCAATGTCTAAACGTAAATTATTTGCAAGTCTAGAAAGTGCTTTGCAATTACTTTTGTCATTCGGATTTATAACTATATAATGTAAATAATTATATATAAGTTCCCTCTTTTCAGTAACAGCTTTCCACCTACTATTAGTTGTATTATTTTCTGATATACAGGAATTAAGTTCATTTATCGCGTTAAATAATTCATTACTATTCTCAACATTAGCATACGAAGTCGAATTTAATAAATTCAAAGCTGTATATAGGTTAGATGATGCAATTATATAATAATAATTTTTTTCATCATCCTTCATTTTATTATAGTCCTGTGCAAAACAATATTGGGCGTGAGATAAACTGAATATAAATGATTCAGTCGCAGTTTTTTCTTGCAGCTTTAAACAAAGAAAATTATAAGTTCCGAACAGTAAACTAATTATTAAAGCTATTATTAATAGATGCTTTTTCTTCATTAGAATTTCACCTTTCATACAAATTATATTTTATATTTTAGAATCTAAACAAAAAAATTTTTTTAATATTATGATATATTAAGTTACAATTGAGTTTTAATTATAACATAAAGTATGCCTTTATATCATACATACTCTTCCCTCATCAAAACAATACACTTGTCATTTTTTTATAAATAAAAATTGTTGATTCGTGTTTTTAAATTTTATTTTAAATTGTTTTGGCTATAAAAGATATTATATGCGCTGCTGGAACTAATAAAATCTGGGCTAAAATAGTACCCACTATTAATCCTCCAACAATAAAAATTATACATCTATCAAATTGCAATTGACTACATTCTCCTTTTAGTACATCGTCTGTCAGAATCGATATATATGGATCTACGAATATAACCATAAGTATTGCTGCCATGCCCGTTATCACACCTGATAATGTACTACATGTACTTCTTAGTTCTGGATTTAAACATCCTGCATACAATGATGCTAAAACACCAACAGTTAATATTGAAAAGGCTATGGTGTTAATTAAAACTATTTTCTTTGGTATCATTTTAAAACTTTTAAATTGTCCCAAATTTTCTTTTCTAGGTTTTGTAACACTACTTTTAAACTGCTCTATTCCTGATTTTGAAAACGAGTGTAATAACAATTTAGCTATAGAACGATTATAACTAAATGATTCTACAAGTTTTCCAAAAATTTTTATAAATGTTGGCATGAGTGCTGCGCCTATAATTGTTGCTATTGTTGTAGAAAATAGAATCCATCTAAATGTAGATAATAAACTTTGAGGGTCCCCGGCTTTTATAGTCTCTTCAATCCTTTTAGCTAGTAATGGTGCTTGTACTGTATTTGCAGTTCTAGAAATTAACGAAAAAATATTAAATACCGCAAAAGATACCGCTATTCTTCCCGTTCTTACACCAACAATTCTTACAGAATAGGCCAGTGTTGAAATTATGGAAATGATAACCGTAAGAATTAAAACAATTATTACTTGTTTAGACATATACTCTCCCCCGTCTTCCTTCATTTTTCTTAAGGGAGCTGAAAGAAAATAACAAGTCAAAGATTCTGAGGATATTTTGTGACAGGCGAAGCGCCATAAACCGCGCATAGTTTCTCTCTGTAAGGGTTGTGGCAATGAAGCATGTCGCAAAATAGACCAGTAGCTGGCTTGTTATTTTTTTGAAGCTCCCTAAGATACTACCACGTCTTTGTTACATTATATCGAATTTCAATAAACATTTCCAATATCATTATCATTAAACATGTATATATTCATGATATAATATCTAAATGTGTCTTAAAATCATAAATAGGTAAGGAGATATACATTTGGAAATTATAAAGTCAGTTTTCTATTTTGTGCTAGCAGGTATATTTGAAATAGGCGGAGGATATCTTGTTTGGTTATTTTTACGCGAGGGTAAAAGTCTTTGGTATGGAATTGTAGGCTCGATATTATTGATTTTATATGGTATTATTCCTACACTGCAACCTCAAAATGCTAACTTTGGTAGAGTATATGCAACTTATGGAGGAATATTTATTGTCCTTTCAATCTTGTGGGGATGGAAAGTTGATAATGTACTCCCAGACAGATTTGATTTAATTGGTGGAGGTATTGCACTAATTGGGGTTATTATCATTATGTATGCTCCAAGAGGATAAAAAA
>DAVZGU010000315.1:0-3459 GCA_052274215.1 Clostridium sp.
TCAGCTATTCCCTATTGGAATGCCTGAGTAGTAACGATAAAGAAAATCATTTGACATACCATTTTTAAAATATAGTAGCTATAATTACAGGCTAACTATTGTTTTTTTAAAATGAAATAAAATTTAACTCCAATGTCTGTGTTTGTGACTCCACAGCTACCACCATGAAGTAATATTATGTTTTTGACTATGGAAAGACCTAGACCAGTGCCTCCAAGCTTTCTAGTCCTTGATTTATCAATTTTATAGAAATTATCCCATATCTTATTTGTTTCAGCAGCAGCAATTTTACTTCCGCTATTTTCAACTTCGACGCGGATGGTATCTGCTATATTTATCATTTTTACTGTTATGGATCCGCCATCATAAGTATGTCTTATTGCATTAGTCATATAGTTTGTTAGTACCTGTTCTATTCTGTTCCAATCTGCATTTACTTTTACATTTTGGATTAAATTTAATTCGAGCTTAATGTTTTTTTCATTAAGTAGGGATGAAAATTTCTTAGTAACTGGGTTTATTAGTTCATCAAGAAAAAATACTTCCTCAACCAATTTAAAATTCCCTGATTCTAGTTGAGACAAATTCAACATATCTGATACTAAATTGTTCATTTTCCTTGATTCATCCATTATGACATCAATAAAATATTGCTTTTCTGCGCCTTCTAAAACATCATCATTTAACGCTAGTGTATACCCTTCTATAAGGGTTATAGGAGTTTTAAGCTCGTGGGAAACTGATGCCACAAAGTCTTTTCTCATCTCTGTTAATTTCTTTTCTTTCTCAATATCCTTTTCTAATTGTGTGTTAGATTCTTTAAGTGAGGTTAATGCTTCGTTTAAATTTTCTGATAGAAGGTTAAGTGAAGTCGCGAGAGCCCCTATTTCATCTTCACTTTTAACCTCACATTTTTCTGTAAAGTCAAGCTTTGCCATTTTAGCTGCCGTTTTAGTTATTTTTATCAATGGCTTTGCAATCATGTTTGAGTAAATTAAAGAAAGAAATAGAGTTATAACTAGGGCACCTATGTAGAAATACAAGTAAAATACCTTTATAACTTGGACGGCTTCGTTTACTGGCTGCAGTGAAGCAAAAGCATATACAATTTCATCGGTATTTTCAGCATATAATATACCTGATACACTTGCTACCATATCGGGGGTTTCTTCAGTTTTAAAAATCAGGGATTTTCCTTCTTTTTTAAATTTATTAATACCACCGTTATTTTCTATTTCAGATGACATTATTTGGTTCATGATTCTGACTTTTATAGAGTCTTTTCTTTCATCAATTGTTTTTGTAAGATATTCTAAATTTCCTAATCTATCTCGTATAATTATTTTATAATTATTGTCTTCTTCAAAAGAACTAACTAAATTAATTTTATCTTCATTTTTTTGAAGTAAAGAATATTCACTTTTGAATTTAACAAGATTATGTTCAAGATTATTCTTTTTCCATTTTATATAAAACTGCTCAAAGAATGCCGATTGTACTATCAAATTAGTAGTTATAAAAACTATGAAAACTATAGAGGTTATAGCGAAAAGCTTTCTAGTGATGCTCTTTTTACTTTTCATTTTTCGCCTCGAATTTATATCCAGCTCCTCTTATGGTTGCTATAAGATAAGATTTTTCACCTAGCTTCTCTCTTAATCTTTTTATAACAGTATCTACAGTTCTTAAATCTCCAAAGTAGTCAATACCCCATAAAGCATCCAATATTTTTTCTCTACTTAATACGATCCTTTTATTAAGTATAAAATAATTTAATAGTTCAAATTCCTTTGGGGATAGATATATTTCACTATTATCTACAGTAACCTCATGGCTTAAATTATCAACTACAAGGCCGTCAAAGTTATTTTCTTCCTTTAGAACAGGTTCAGTGCTGTATGTTCGCCTTATAATTGCTTTTACTTTAGCAACTAGTAGCTTTGGAACAAATGGCTTCGTAATATAATGATCCGTACCTAATTCAAACCCCAATAATTCATCATCTTCTTCGGATTTAGCTGTGAGCATTATAACAGGGATATTGGAAGTCTTTCTTATCTCCTTGCATACATCCCAGCCATCCATAATAGGCATCATTACATCTAAAATAATCAAATCTACTTTATTTTTATTGAATATATTAACAGCTTCATTGCCGTTTTCTGCTTGCAAAATATTATATTGTTCTTTCCTTAAATAAATGGACACAAGATTTCTAATTCTTTCTTCATCATCTACAATTAAAATTGTTTCATTCATATAGTTTCTCCTTTACATATCTAGTGTAGCACACGCTAATTTTCAACTTTCTTTTATATTATATAATAATACCAGTAATAATCATAATTTATTATATTTCAACTAACATAAAAGTAACATGAAAACTTTCTCAGTGAAAGGGAGGGCACAAAGGAAGTGTGAATTAGTATATTGCAGCTCCGCAGGAGATGATTTAATTATTTTATTCATTTTTATCCTTTACATATATAATAAAGTTATACTATGGCACTTAAACGGCAAAAATGTTAACAAATTATGAATGGCGACTATAAACTTTTAAGCCACAATAATTAATTCTTGTTTTTAACGACATTTCAGAAGGAAAGTCTCCTACTTCTATAAGTGGGAGCTACATGCCCTAACAAATAGAAAACTTTAGTGGAAGTATAAATCTCCTTCTGAAGTCGTTAATATGCAGCTCCGCAGGAGATGATTTAACAAAAAGACTTATTGTCTTTAATAAAAATAGAAATCTATGCAGTTCCTCTAATAATAAGCTTTGTTTCAAAGTAAACTTGTTTTTCGATAGGTAACCCACCATTTATTACATCTATTAAAATGCTACAGGCTTTTTTGCCCATTTTATATATAGGTTGTGATATTGTTGTAAGTTCTGGTTCTATAATTTCTGATATACGGATATTATCAAAGCCAACAACTGATATATCTCTTGGAATTTTATACCCATTTCGCAGTAAAATTTTCATTCCACCAAGGGCCATCATATCGTTACTATAAAAAATTGCATCCAAATTGGGGAAAGTATTTATTATTTTTTGTGTAGCGATTACACCACCTTCAAGATTAAAATCTCCTTCAAATATATACTTTTCATCATATATTCCATAATTTTTCATTCCCTCAATATAGCCTTCTAATCTTTGATTTGATACTTCTAAATTTTCCCTTCCTTTTACGAAAACTATCTTACGTTTTCCCTTTTCATATAAGTATTTAATACCATTTTTTACACCCTGCTTGTTTAAACAAAATACCCCATAATCATCTTTATATCCTTCAATATATCTATCCACCAATACAAAAGGAATGTTATTGTTTTTTAGTATGCTTATACTTTCATTACTTTTACCTCCAGACATAAAAATAATGCCATCTATAAGTTTACTTATAAGAAGTTCAATATATTTTTGCTCTTTATCAATATCATTATCAGTGTTA
>DAVZGU010000316.1:0-3441 GCA_052274215.1 Clostridium sp.
TCCATATATGTACTTTTTAAAAAATAAATATGAATACTGTTGACATTTATGCATTTGTTCTATATAATAACTAGTGTTGTCAGCAAATAGAATTTATAACTTACATATTTCATGTTTTATATTTTCAAAAATATTTGCAAGTTTTGTTGACATTTATGCATTTGTTTTGTATAATTAAATCATCTTCGGGGTGTAGCGCAGCTGGGAGCGCGCGTGGTTTGGGACCATGAGGTCGCAGGTTCAATCCCTGTCACCCCGACCAAAAAGAGTTGTCTAATGACAACTCTTTTTTTATTATAAATTTTTATTCGTTAGTACGTATAAAACTCCTCATTCTTGACAAAATAGATAATAGCCTACCATTTTATTATTTTTTGTAGATAATATGCTAAAGTCATTACGTATCTAATAACAACTTAGGAGTGATTATTTTGAATAAAATGTATAATGAAATTTTTAAAGCCCTAGTTAAATCCTATTATGAAGATAATTTTGAAAACAAAGTACAGGAATTACTGTCTAAGGATAATATTAATAAAAATGAGTTAAGCGCCATAATTTCCTCGCTTTGCGGAGTCGAAGTAGACTTTTCTCATAATTACATAGAGGATTTAAATAAAGCTATCCTTTCTTATGAAGCAAATTATAAAATTGTAAATAAAATCAAAGGCTGCACTATGGATTGTACAGATAAGCCTGGAAAGACAAGATGTCAAGCTTCCTGCCCTTTTGATGCCATATTAATCGATAATAAAAGTAATACTACTTATATTGACAATGATAAATGCACAGACTGTGGTTTTTGCGTAGAAGCATGTCCGAATGGTGCCTTAATGGACAAGGTAGAGTTTATTCCTCTTTTAAATTTATTAAGAGGAAATTCGAAAGTAATAGCAGCTGTAGCCCCTGCCATTACTGGTCAATTTGGAGAAAATGTTAATGTAAATAATCTTAGAACCGCTTTTAAAAAAATAGGTTTTACAGATATGGTTGAAGTTGCTTTTTTTGCGGATATGCTTACATTGAAAGAATCCATAGAATTTGATGAGCACGTTAAAACAAAAGAAGATTTAATGATCACCTCTTGCTGTTGTCCTATGTGGGTAGGAATGGTAAAAAAGATTTACCATGATTTAGTGAAGTATGTATCTCCCTCTGTATCTCCTATGATTGCTTCTGGTAGAATTTTAAAAGAATTAAACCCTAACTGCAAAGTAGTCTTTATAGGTCCCTGTATTGCAAAAAAAGGTGAAGCTAAGGAAAAAGACCTTTTAGGTGATATTGATTATGTTCTTACATTCTCAGAACTTAAGGATATTTTTGATATATTAAACATTGATCCAGAAAAGCTTCCACAAGATGTATCCAGTGAATACGCTTCCAGAGGTGGCAGGCTTTACGCGAGGACCGGAGGAGTATCTATAGCAATTGGAGACGTTATAGAAAAACTATTTCCTGAAAAATATCATTTATTAAATGCTATCCAAGGAAACGGTGTAAAAGAATGTAAAGAGCTACTTACTAAAGCTCAAAAGGCAGAGGTTAATGCAAATTTTATAGAAGGTATGGGTTGTGTTGGTGGTTGTGTTGGAGGGCCTAAAGCTTTGATTGACGCAAGCTGCGGAAAACGTAGAGTTGATGAATTTGCAGAAAGTTCAAAAATTAAAACTTCCTTAGATAGTGATTGTATGAATGAAATTCTAAGTAGAATTGGTATTAACGCTGTTGAGGATTTTAAAGATAAAAATAAAACCAAAATATTCAACAGAGAATTTTAGTTAAAACATGGTATAATATTCAGTAATTAAGATATTTTTTCCATTCAAAGGGGGGGTTTTATGAAAGCATTATTTGAATATATAAGCGATAGAGATATTAGCCTGCTTAGAATTATAAATAATTCTTGGAAGTGTAGGTTTTTAGATATTATAATGCCAATTATGACTTACTTAGGTTCTTTTTCTTTTATGTTTATATTCTGTACTCTTGCTTTTCTATTTAATAGTACTATCGTTCACACCATAGCTATTAAAGCTATGATTTCTATAACAATCAGCACTGGTATTGGTAAGATTCTCAAAGTAAGCGTTACTAGATTAAGACCTTTTATAACAGTTCCAAATTTAAACATAAAAAAAATAGGCATAGATAAATACTCCTTTCCATCAGGTCATACTACTGGGGCATTTTCATTAGCTATAATAATAGCTTTATATTTCCCTATATTTGGGTTCATAACTATACCTCTAGCTTGCTGTGTAGGAATTTCTAGAATTTACATAGGAGTTCATTATCCTACCGATGTTATTATGGGTATTTTTATCGGAAGTACTTGTTCTTTTCTTACTTACAGATTCTTTTAACAACAGCTTAGACAGAGGACCTCTGCCTAAGCTGTTGTTAATTAAACTACATTAATAAATTTTAAGTCCTAGTATATAATTACATTTCGACCTGTTATACTTATATTAAGAGGTGATTAAATGCTAAAAAATATTAAAGCTGCAATTTTCGATTTAGATGGAACCTTAATAGATTCTATGTGGGTTTGGGATAGAATAGATGAAAATTATTTTAGAAGCAGAAATATGGATTTACCTAAAAATCTAAAAACCCAAATAGAGCACCTTAGCTTTGATGAGACTGCAGCATATTTTAAAAGTAATTTCGGTATATTAGATACTATCGACGAAATTAAAAATGAATGGAACGATTATGCCCGTGTGGAGTATCTTAACAATGTAAAACTAAAGCCTGGTGTAGTTGAGTTTTTATCTTTACTTAAAACTATGAATATAAAAATTGGACTCGCTACAAGTAATAGTAAATCTTTGTTAGAAGCTGCACTACATGCTAATAATATATACCATTATTTTGACTGCATAACTCTAACTGATGAAGTATCTCGCGGTAAAGACTTTCCCGATGTATATTTACTTGCCGCTGAAAGATTAGGCGTAAGCCCAGCGGAATGCATTGTATTTGAAGATATACTTCCTGCCGTTAAAGGCGCAAAAGCAGCCGGAATGAGAGTAGTCGGTGTCTATGATGATTTCTCCAAAGAACAAAGGGATGATATTATTAATTATGCAGATATGTATATAATAGGGTATAACGAGTTAACTACAGCAATTTAAGACCCATGTGTATACATGAGTTTTTTTTGTGTGAATTTTTTTGTTTCCTATCGAATAGAATATACTAAGAATAAATATAACTTATATTTAACATATGCACAAACTTCCCGGTTAAACTCTATTATATTAATATATCATTATCTAAAAGAAGTAATTTACAAGGAGAGATACTATTGCCCATTTTTCTTTTTTCTATTATTTTGATATGCTTTGGTGTTTATTATTACATTATGAACCAAAAATTATCAACTCAAAAAACTCAACTAAAGATTATCTCTATGCAAAATAGAGAATTCAAATCAAA
>DAVZGU010000317.1:0-3425 GCA_052274215.1 Clostridium sp.
TCATTGCGTTGCCACATGGAAAGGCCTTTAAAATAACTGAAAAAGCATTGTCGCTGGGGGTAAAAGTGATAGATTTAGGTGCTGATTTTAGACTGAAATCTAAGGAAGTATATGAGAAGTGGTATGGCGTTAAACATGAAAGTGAAGACCTTTTAGCAAGTGCTGTTTATGGCTTAACTGAATTAAACAGAGAAGCTATAAAAGAGTGCAATGTGTTAGCTAATCCAGGGTGCTTTCCAACGGCTACTATCTTAGCCCTTACTCCGCTTTTGAAAAACAATCTAATAGATCTAAATTCCATAATAGTTGATGCTAAATCTGGAGTATCTGGAGCGGGCAGATCTGCAAATATTAGCTCGCTTTTCACAGAATGTAATGAGTCAATTAAAGCTTATGCAGTTGCTAGTCATAGACATACCCCGGAAATTGAGCAAGAGCTAAGTAAGGCTGCAGGCGATGATTTAATGATATGTTTTACTCCGCATTTAGTACCAATGAATCGTGGAATTTTATCAACCTGTTATGGGTCACTTTTGAAAGATGTAACTACAGAGGAGCTTATAGATTTATATAGAGATTTCTACAAGAGTGATTATTTTGTAAAGATTATCAATGGATTACCTGAAACAAGATGGGTAAGAGGATCGAATTTATGTCATATTGGAATCAAAGTAGATAAGCGTACAAAAAGAGTAATCGTAATATCTGCTATAGATAATTTAATAAAAGGCGCCGCAGGTCAAGCTGTGCAAAATATGAATATTATGTTTGGAATCGATGAAACTACGGGACTTGAAATCATTGCTATGGCGCCTTAGAGAAATGTATAATTATGCAGTGAATTTCATTGTAATACTATGAATAATACGATAATGGGGGTAGATAAATGGGAAAAATGTTCTTTGAAGTTAGAAAAGCTGTAACTTGTGATATTGAAGAAATACAAATACTTGCAAAACAATCTTTCGAAATGTATGCAGAAAATGCATGTATTTCAGAATTGGTTGTACCTTTTGAGGAAACCTATGATGATGTATTTAAAGCTATAGAAACGACTAATGTTTTTGTAGCGCTATCTAACGAAAAGGTTATTGGAAGTGTACGAGTTGAAATTAAACCGGATAATACTGCTTATCTAAGTAGATTTGGAATTTCGTCTTTACATCAAAATAATGGTATTGGTAAAATGTTAATGAATGCAGTTGATAACTCAATGGTAGAATTGGGCGTTAAATGCATATATCTTCATACTTCATCCAGAATGTTTTCACTTATTAGATTTTATTATGGAAGATGTTTCTATATAGAATCAACCGATAATGAGAGGGGATATATTAGAGCGCTACTTTGTAAGGAATATAAACCAGCGAGGGAAAAAAGTTTCACAGATAATGAACAATTCAGCATTGCATCATTTTAAAAAAATTCACCTAATATTTTTTAATTTGGAATGTTTCGCTTTTTATTGAATAGTATTAAGTATACTATACATTTAAAAAGTGGGTGAAATATGAGAATGACGTTTAAAGGTGCCAAAATACTAATAAATATATTTGCTGTAATAGTCTTGTTTTTATTTGTTTTTATTATATTAACGCCTACAAATAATCCGGGTAGAAGTAGTACAAGCCTAAGTACTATACCGAAAATCTCTCCATTTTCTTTAAAAGATAATGATATAAGCTATATCGCCAAAGTTGATTCCAATATTCCTAAAGGCAAAGATAAGGATGCGAGTAAGTCTGATGATTTAAAAATTGAAAGTCTTAACAAAGCAAAGGCAATGACAGAAGTAAAATGGACACCTAAGCGTAATATGGTTGATAAGAGTTGTTCTTATACTTTTATTAAAGGAAAAGAATATCAGGGGGTACCATATAGTATGGACCCATATCAGGTGAAATCTCCGAGTGATTTTCTAAATAAGATTAATAATAGTAAAGGTCTATATGGTAATGACTGCTCTGGATTAGTTAGTGCAGCTTGGGGCATAAAGAGGCAAACTACTCTTACTCTTTATGATGAGGTGAAGAGTAAGAAAGGGAAAAAATTTGTACACCAAATATCCTGGGATGATTTGAAACCTGCAGATGCTTTGCTTTTAGATAATGGTAGAGGAAAAGGACATATTATGTTATATATAGATTCTGATAAGAAAAACAGTGACAATTTAAATGTGTATGAACAAAACATACCGACAGTTACACCCTACGAGCCAATTCCAGTAGCAAGAAAGGATGTAAGATCTAAAAGTAAATTAATGAAAAAAGGGTACATACCTATCAGGTTAACGGCTATGTAAGGGAGCAGTTACTTGGTAATGATTTAAAAGCGGAAACTACTAAAATAAATTTTGGTAGTTCTTTCGCCGTGAAGAGAAGGGCTTGCGACAGTTCATCTATGGGAAGAGGAAGTCAAAGACTACATGTTAACAGACGTAGTGGAGATTCACTTTATAGAGATGGAGAAATTTACCCCACAACAAATGAAACCTAAGTTCATTTATTTGCAGGGTTAGCATCTTGTACTATTCTTTTACTTTAATTTGTCCGTCTTCGATAAATTCATTTGCAATCCATCTTGAAACTTGCCCAGTAATTTTAATGCAATGATTCTTTCTTGCTGGGCTTTTAAAGTCATCTCCAGTCCATTCCCTTGTTATTACTCTACAGCAAGTTGATTTGTATTCACTCTTAATATAGTCATGAAGACCACTAGCTTCTTCAAACATCTTCTCTTTCATAGCTTCACCTTTAACTCTACCGTATACCATGCCAAGAGCCATTTGACCACCTGAAACTGCGCCGCATAGACATCCCGCTTTGCCCATTCCTATAGGAAATCCACCTGCCATCTTAACTATGCTTTCATCGTATGGGTTACCTAATACTTCATTGATTGTTTGCACTACTGATTCGCTGTTTAATTCAATTATTGTTATTATTGTTATTATTATACTTTATATCAAGCGAGGTTGTCCACTTCATTTTCAAAGACTTTGTGGGAAGAATAAATTTTTGCCAAAGAGGGGGAAAGCATGGCGGCGGCCGTGAGGAAACTACTGAAATTTAAAGAAATTTAAAGAAATTTAAATTTCAGTAGTTTTTATCGATGTGAAGGAAAGGCTTAGCGATATTAGTTTATTAATAGTGTAGAATTAAATGTAATCTTCTGATAAAATAAGAATATAGGAAGGAATGATTATAATATGGAAAGATTAAAGCCTCTAAATGACTTCATCTTTAAGAAAACCTTCGGTGAGGAAGAAACAAAAGATAATCTTATAGCACTACTTAATGCAATTCTAAGTAAAAAAGATAGAGATAAATTAGTAGGGCGAAATAGTTGAAAATAAAGAACTAACGCCTGAATTAATTCAAGATAAGACAGGCATCATAGATGTTAGAGCTAAAACAAAAGATGGT
>DAVZGU010000318.1:0-3422 GCA_052274215.1 Clostridium sp.
GTATAATAATAAATGTGTAAGTTTATTATTTTGCATAATAATATATATATATTTATTATACCCCTATATTGTATAAATAAGCTTATTATTTGCCATAATCTTGGGTAACCTCAAAATTTTTTTTTGATTTTTCCATTTGATTTATTTTCTATTTTAATATATAATACAAATTGATTTCATTACCATATGTAGTTGCGAATTTTTCTATACTTACTACATATAGTGTAACACTACTTTAACACATAAGATTAAACTAAATAATAAAGAGAGCCTTTAGGGGTAGTATTCCCAAGCATACAGAAGGATATTTTACATAATTTATATTTAATTTTAAATACCACACAACTAATAGGAGGTGAATATACTAGCTTTTTAAGCTAGTATTAATTATGGCTGAGATAAAAAATTTAATCAAACGATTTTACACAAAGGAATTAGAAAAAGATAAAACTATTACTGTTTTTGATTTATTTAAATGGAAAAAAGTAAATGTTTTTTTAAAAGACCATAAAACAAATAAAGTACTTTTAGATATGAAGGATTTAGAATTTCCAGAGCATTACTCTCAAAATTCTTGCGATATTATTGCTTCAAAATATTTCAGGAAATCTGGTGTTAATAATAAACAAGGTTATGAGGATAGTATGAAAATGGTAGCTCATAGACTTGTTAATTTTTGGTGTGAGTCCTTGACTGATGAGACTATTATTAAATCTCAAGATGAAAAAAGCATTATTTATGATGAATTAGTATATGCATTTTTAAATCAAATGTTTGCACCAAATTCTCCTCAATGGTTTAATACAGGACTTAACCTATCCTATGGTATAAAAGGCGGATCCTTAGATAATTTTTATTACGATGAAAAAGAAAAAATGATAGTTAAAAGCGAAGATGCTTATACAAGGACTCAAGCTTCAGCTTGTTTCATCCTCTCAATCCAAGATAAATTACTTGGCAATCATTCAATCTCTGAGCAGTATGTAACAGAGACTAAATTATTTAAAGGCGGATCTGGCACCGGAACTAACTTCTCCTCCATAAGAGGTATAGGCGAAGGTTTATCTAGTGGTGGAGTTTCATCAGGTCTTATGAGCTTTTTAAGAGGACTTGACAGAAATGCTGGAGCTATAAAATCTGGTGGAACTACAAGACGTGCTGCTAAGATGTTATGCCTTGATATCAATCACCCTGAAATAATGGAATTTATGACTTGGAAATCTAAAGAAGAAGATAAAGTACGTGCTCTTACTAAAATGGGTTATGATGGTAGCTTTGAAGGAGAGGCTTATGAGACTGTATCTGGCCAAAACGGAAACAACTCCATAAGATTCTCAGATGAATTTATGATGAAGGTTGATACCTTATCAAAAAATCCTAATCAGACTATTACTCTTAAAGGGAGATGCGATTCCTCAGTTGATGAAGAAATAAGTGTTAAGAAGCTATGGGATACCTTTAACAACGCTGCTTGGCAATGTGCTGACCCAGCTCCTCAATTTGATGACACCTTTAATGCATGGCATACTTGCCCCGGCGGAGAAGATGGGGTAGTTAATGCTAAATATAATAGAATTAATTCGACTAACCCTTGTGGAGAATATGCTTTTTTAGATGATACATCTTGTAATTTAGCTTCTATTAATATTTATAAATTTTACGATACTTTGACTAAAAAATTTGATGTAGATGGATATGTCCATCTAATAGGTCTTACTCAATTAGTCCTTGAATCCTCCATTCATTGGGGCCAGTTTCCAACTGAAGATATAGCAAGGAAAAGTTATTTATTTAGAACCACAGGCCTTGGGCTTTCAAATTTAGCTTCTTTATTTATGGTAATGGGCTATGCCTATGACTCAGAAGATGCTAGAAATATAGCTGCATCTCTTAGTGGAATAATGACTGCACAGGCTTATTATGTATCATCACTACTTGCAAAGGAACTAGCACCTTTTGAAAAATATGAAATCAACAAAAAACATATGCAAATAGTTATAAGAAATCATGCAAGAGCTGCTGGAGCTCTAAATGGTAAATATGAACATTTGAATTATGATCCTATAAAAGTTAACCATGATGTTTTAAGTAATGATTCCCTAGGGAATATAAGTGAAACCTTAAAAAACTGTTGGTCAAAAGTACTAAGCAGTGGTGAAAAATATGGTTTTAGAAATGCTCAAGTTACAGTTTTAGCTCCTACTGGCACTATTTCTTTTGCAATGGATTGTGGTGCAACCTCAGTTGAACCATATTTCAGCCATTTTATTTATAAAAAATTATCTGGCGGTGGATTTATGACCATCGTAAACCCTGTAATTAAAGACTCATTAGATAACCTTGGATATTCTGAGAGCGAAACAAATGATATTCTTGATTATATTCTAAGAAAAGAAAAGGTTGATGAAAACGGCTTTGAATATGAAAAAATTATTGATGGAAAAATTGAGGGCGCTCCCCATTTAAAGGCAGAACATTTGCCTATATTCGATACAGCAAACAAATGTGGTAGCGGAAAACGATATATTTCATTTATGGGACATGTTCTCATGATGGCAGCAATAACGCCAATGATATCAGGTTCTATATCAAAGACTGTAAATTTACCTAAAAATGCTACTATAGAAGACTTTAAAGAAGTAATATTAAATTCTTGGAAGCTAGGCGTGAAAGGTATCTCCTTATATAGAGATGGTTCAAAGGCAAGTCAACCTTTAAATACCACTTTGTCTGAAGATAAAGAACTGTTACTTGAGGATTTATCATATGAGGCTCTTTTAAAGAAAGCAAAGTCATTACAAGAAACTTCAAATCACTCCACAAGAGAAAAGCCAATTGGAATACGTTATGGAACTACTCATCCTGCTCAAATTGATGATGTAAAAGTCTATACTACGATAAATAGGCGTTCAAACGGAGAAATTTCTGAAATATATATAACTACAGATAGGGAAGGTACTATAATTACTGGATTATTGAATTCGCTTTCAAAGGCAATTTCAGTAATGCTTCAGCATCATGTACCTGCGGAAGCTATTTCTAAAATGCTTCGTGGACAAAAATTTGAACCTTATGGTTTTGTACAAAAGCATCCTTATATTAAATCTGTTTCTTCTATATCTGATTTAATTAGTAAGATTATTGATATAGAACTAGGAGATTATAGTAGATGTCAAATTAAACCTGAAAATTACGACAACACTAATATACCTAAAAATCCACTAATGCCTGGTGAGACTGAAATTTCAACTGGTCTAGCAGAAGCTGAGAATGTCCTCTCCCCTACTAACATAAGTACAGACACTATCCAAGGGGAAAGATTATACTCTGAAACCTGCTCTCATTGCTCAAGTACTAGGCTTGTTAGAAACGGTACTTGTAAAGTTTGCCTTGAATGTGGAACTACTACTGGATGTAGTTAA
>DAVZGU010000319.1:0-3401 GCA_052274215.1 Clostridium sp.
TAATAGAACGGTCTAATAAAACAATAATAGGGACTTATGAGGACAGTAGTAATTTTGGTTTTGTAGTAGCTGATGACAAGAGGATTGCTCAGGATATATTCATTCCTAAATCAGAAAGAAATGGCGCAAAAACAGGGCAAATAGTAATAGCTGAAATAACTCAGTGGCCAGGACAAAAAAGAAATCCCGAGGGGAAAGTTATAGAAATTCTCGGAAGTAAAGGTGACACGGGCATTGATATATTAACTGTA
Organism: Clostridium sp.; assembly: GCA_052274215.1. Taxonomy (GTDB): domain Bacteria; phylum Bacillota; class Clostridia; order Clostridiales; family Clostridiaceae; genus Clostridium_AD. Next base: position 252 of record DAVZGU010000319.1, read on the forward strand.
ATTAAAAAACATAAGCTACCAGAGGAGTTTCCACAAAATGTTGAAGCATATGCTGATAATATAGCTGAAGTAATTCCACAAGAAGAATATACGCGCAGAACAGATTTAAGAGATTTACGTATGGTAACCATAGATGGAGAGGATGCTAAAGATTTAGATGATGCTGTGTCTATTGAAGTTTTAGCTAATGGAAACTATCGTTTAGGAGTTCATATAGCAGATGTTTCTCACTATGTAAAAGATAAAAATCCTTTGGACAAAGAGGCTTTTAAAAGAGCAACTTCAGTATACTTAATTGATAGGGTTATACCAATGCTTCCTAAAAAATTATCTAATGGGGTTTGCAGCTTGAATCCTAAAGTAGATAGACTAGCTCTTAGTTGCATTATGGAAATAGATAAAGATGGTAAATGTGTAGATCATGAAATAATGGAAAGTGTTATAAAAACTAATGAGAGAATGACTTATACAGATGTTACTAAAATACTCAGGGATAAAGATGCTGAAACTATCGAAAAATATGATTATTTGTATGAAGATTTTAAGTATATGGAAGAGCTATGTGGCATTCTTAATAAGAAGAGAATGAATAGGGGAGCTATAGATTTTGATTTCGCTGAGTGCAAAATAATATTAAATGAATTAGGAAAACCTGTAGACATTGTACCTTATGAGAGAGCAATTGCAAATAGATTAGTTGAGGAATTTATGTTAACGGCTAATGAAACTGTAGCTGAGCATATGTTCTGGCTAAACGTGCCATTTGTATATAGAATTCATGAGGACCCAGATGAAGAAAAATTAATGCGATTTAGTGAATTTGCTCATAATTTAGGATATTCTATGAAGTGGGGAAAGGATATACATCCTAGAATGCTTCAAGAAGTAATAGGAAAAGTAAAAGGCCAAAAAGAAGAGATGGTGCTAAGCACTTTATTATTACGTTCTATGATGAAAGCAAAATATTCTCCAGAATGTGTTGGGCATTTTGGGTTAGCAGCCAAATATTATTGTCATTTTACATCACCAATTAGAAGATATCCTGACTTAATGATCCATAGGATAATTAAAGAGGTCATAAATGGAGGATTAAGTCAAGCGAGAACAGATAGATTAGGTAGAGAAGTAGAGATAGCATCAAAACAATCATCCGATATGGAAAGAGTAGCTATGGAAGCTGAGAGAGAAGTAGATGACTTAAAGAAAGCTGAGTATATGAGTGAGCGAATTGGTCAAGAATATGATGGTATTATATCCTCAGTAACTAATTTCGGATTGTTTGTTGAACTTCCTAATACTGTAGAAGGGTTAGTTCATATGACTAGCTTGGATGATGATTATTATGTCTTTGATGAAAGACATTTAACCCTTATTGGTGAGCGAACTAAGAAAATGTATAAACTAGGAGAAGAAGTAAGAATTGTAGTTAGTAAAGTTGATTTAACTTCACATGAAGTTTATTTTGATATAATTGAAGCTGATGAAGATAAAGAAGAAAACGAAGAAAACGAAGAAAATCAAGAAAAAGAATATTCGGTTAAGGATTTAGATGAACTTATAAAGGAAGATTAGTCAAAGAAAGAAGACTATAATATAGAATAATTTAAAAATACACAGAAGAGCTTAATAGCTTCTTCTGTGTATTATATTTAAAAAATATATTGTAAAAATAATCCATGTATTCTTGAAAAAGAATACATAGTATAGTATAATAATATGTATTATACATAGTATATATAATGTGTTCTTATATATATTAATAAGAATAAAGCAGGTGAAATTGTGGCAAAGAAATCGGAAAACAAAACACTAGCAGAAAACAGGAAAGCAAGACATGATTATTTTATAGAGGAAGCGATGGAAGCTGGTATAGCGCTTGTTGGTACAGAAGTAAAGTCTATTAGAGCTGGAAAAGCGAACTTAAAAGATGCTTATGCAGATGTTATAAATGGTGAAGTATTTATAAAAAATATGCATGTTAGTCATTACGAAAATGGGAATCAATTTAATACTGATCCTTTAAGAGTAAGAAAATTATTGCTTCATAAAGAACAAATAAATAAACTAGCATCATTTACGTCTCAAAAGGGTTTTACACTAGTTCCATTATCCCTATATCTTAAGGATACTAAGGTAAAAGTTAATCTTGGTATTGTTCGCGGTAAAAAGGATTATGACAAGAGAGATGCAATGCTAGAAAAAGATGCTAAGAGAGACATGGATAGGCAGATAAAAGAGAGAATGAGATAACTAGCAATAATGCACATACATTCCATGATATTAGCACTTGATAAAGGATATAATATAGTGTATCATTAGGTTTATAGTAAGTAACAAGAAATTAGATTAACAGTTGATATCTAATTGATTTACGGGTCATAAAAATTTAATAATTTAAATTTGCGTAATTACATGCAATAATAGTTATATATTATTGTAGTACAAAAGATTTTAGTTTAATCTTTTGACATATTAGGGGGCGTACTTGGTTTCGACGGGGGTACGTTGCATCGAGGAAGCGAGCCGAGGGAACCTATGGACCCGCGTTAAAAAACTATTGGAACAATTTAAACGCAAACGATAATTTAGCACTAGCAGCTTAGTTCTGCTACGTCTTACCTTTGAATACCGCGACTTAGGATAGGGCGCCGACAGCGGTGAACCGAGCTTGGGAAAGCTTTGACCCAGGAACGGAAAATATGAAGCTACCGGAACCTAAACCCCGTCAGTAGGGGTTAGGAAACGGGAATTTTAAAGTACTGACTACGCTCGTAGATGCCTAGGTGTTATGGCTTTCGGACAGGGGTTCGACACCCCTCGCCTCCACCAGTAAAACCCACAACTAATTAATTAGTTGTGGGTTTTCTTATGCCCTGATTTAGTTGGATTAGAATGATGAAGTGTGAACTCGAAAAAGAAGACAAGAACTTAAATGAATTATGTTTCCATATACAGATCATGTGGAGACGGTGGTGAAGATAGTAAAGAAATAAGCTAATATCAAAGGCTTTGAAGATTTTAAAGTAAATATTGAAGTGTGTTTTATGTTTCCTCAGACTTAAAGTATCTGAGGAAATTTTTTTTGCGACTTTTGGGCATTGAAATAATCAAACTTATATTAACATAACAAAAATGTAATGTTAATGAAAT
>DAVZGU010000320.1:0-3400 GCA_052274215.1 Clostridium sp.
CATAATAATGGTTAGCTTTTTTATTTGTAATAATAAAATAATTGACACTTTGTAGCCTGTGATACATCAAATATGGTAAAATTCTGATACTTTATTAATATACAAAATTTATTTTGAGGAGGTATATCATGATCAAACTAATTGGAATCGTTATTATAGTGATAGGTTTTATGTTTAAAGTGGATGCAATTGCAGTTGTTGTTTTTGCAGGAGTCGCAACCGGACTTGTATCAGGCATGTCTTTTAATGAAATTATGACGATTTTAGGAAATGCTTTTGTAACAAATAGGTACATGACATTATTTATAATTTCTCTTCCGGTAATTGGACTTTTGGAAAGGTATGGTCTTCGTGAAAGGGCCGCATATCTTATTGGAAAAATCAAATCTGCTACAGTAGGAAAATTGACTTCGGCTTATTTGGTAATCAGAACTTTAGCTGCAATGCTTAGCTTACGAATAGGAGGACATGTTCAATTTATTAGACCGCTTATTCTTCCAATGGCACAAGGAGCGGCGAAAAATAAATATGGAGATATTGATGAAGAAGATATTGAAACCATAAAAGGGTTAGAGGGTGCTGTTGAAAATTACGGTAATTTTTTTGGGCAGAATTTCTTTTTTGGTTCAGGAGGGGTACTTTTAATTGTTGGTGTTATGAAGGAACAAGGATACACTGTTGATGCATTAAGTGTTGCAAAAGCATCTTTACCTATTGCACTCATCATAATGGTAGTAGGTACAATACAATTTCTTCACTATGATAATAAATTTGAAAAAAAATACAAATCAAAAGTGAAAATAAAAATAGAAGAAAGTGTGAAAAAATAGAGGAGGAGGGAGATTATGTTTAAGAATTCAATGACAGAAGTATTATATATTGCTTGTGGAATTATTTGTTTATTTTCAATGTATACAACTTTAAAGGATAAAAATCATCCTTCAAAAATCCCGACAGCAATATTTTGGGGAATATTAGGTTTTATTTTTAGTTTTAGTAGGATTGGAATGCTATGGGGAAACAAAAATATTTTTGTGAATGATATGTTTATAGGCTATTTGGTTTTAATAATGGCTATACTTTCTGCTTTAAAGCTTGTTAAAACCAATAAATATAAGGAATCATCTGCGGGGTTTAAACAAAAAATGTCTGAAAAAGTTGGAAATAAGATATTTATACCAGCATTACTGCTTGGGCTTGTGGCATTTGTTGTTGCTCAATTCTGGTCAAAGGAGCTTGGAGCTTTTATAGCACTTGGAATAGCAACAATTATATCAACGGTTGTAGGAATTTGGGTAACTAAAGGTAAAACTAGTGAAATGGCAGAGGATGGAAGGCGATTCCTTGAGATGATGGGACCAGCTAGCATTTTGCCACAGATACTAGCTGCATTAGGTTCAGTCTTCGCGATAGCGGGGGTTGGTGATGTAATTTCAAATGGGATTAAAATGATGATTCCACAAGGGAACATACTTCTTGGTGTAATGGCATATTGCATTGGAATGGCAGTGTTTTCTATGATCATGGGAAATGCTTTTGCAGCTTTTGCAGTAATTACTGCAGGAGTGGGTGTGCCTTTTGTGTTCGCACAAGGGGGCGATCCAGTAATTGCAGCTGCACTTGCTCTTACAGCTGGGTTTTGTGGAACTTTAATGACGCCAATGGCTGCTAATTTTAATATTGTGCCAACATCGATTTTGGAAATGAAAGATAAGAAGAATGGAATTATTAAATATCAAATGCCAGTGGCAGTTGTAATGCTTGGTATTCATATCGTTTTAATGTATTTTTGGGCATTTTAACGACAAAATATAAGGTTAAATATAATAATGAGGTGACAATATGAAAGTATTAATAACAGGATTTAATCCCTTTGGAGGGGAAAAAATCAACCCATCTTTCGAAGCGGTAAGGAAATTAGAAGATACCATTGCTGGGTCTAAAATTGTGAAGATTGAAATACCAACGGTATTTAACAAATCAATTATAGAACTAGAAAAAGCAATAATTAAAGAAAATCCAGATATAGTGATTTGTGTTGGGCAAGCGGGAGGTAGATTTGATTTAACAATAGAAAGAGTTGCAATTAATGTGGATGATGCAAGGATTCCAGATAATGAGGGAAATCAACCTATCGATAGCGCAATTTTTGAAGAAGGGCAGAATGCTTATTTTTCAAGCCTTCCGGTTAAAGCAATGGTAGAAGAAATACGAAAAAGCGGCATTCCGGCATCACTTTCTAATAGTGCAGGTACATTTGTATGTAATCATTTAATGTATGGATTGCTTCATTTAATTCATACAAAACACCCAATAATAAGGGGAACTTTTATACATGTTCCATTCATTCCAGCACAAGTAATGAGTAAACCCAATACTCCTTATATGGAGCTCGAGAAAATTACAGAAGGATTAACCTTAGCAATAAAAGCGGCAATTGAAAATAAAGAAGATGTGAAAACTGTACTTGGTCAAATATGCTAGTAAATATGTGTTTCAAATAAAAAGTTCTTATTTACTATAAACGAACCATTTCTATTTGAATGTATAGAAGTGGTTCGTTTTTTATATATTCAATTATATATTAAAAATAGAAATCAATGCGATAGAAATTTTAGTGATATAATAAAAGCATATGCTAAGGTATAGACAAAAAAAATATAGATAGTAAATTTCAGCGTAGTATATTATTAGGGGGAAATTCATGTATAGGAAGTTTTTTGACTGTGATCGACAAGAAATAATGCGAAATTATTTTTTAAATACCCTCAGTAAGCTTGGACAAGTAAAAAAATATAACAAAAATGAAGTGTTAGATAAAGATTGTGGAGGTTCTGTAGGAATTGTAGTAAAAGGCGTTGTGAAGCAAAGTATTATTAGTTTAAATGGTCATGAAAAAGTATTATATATTATTAGATGTGGAGAGATAGTTGGTGAAATGATCTATTTTTGTGGTGGAATAGATTCCATTGTTACAACAGCAAAGGAATATGTAGAAATCGCAATTTTAAGCCAAGAGATTTTAGAAAGAGAACTGAGCTTTGAGCCACAAATATATAAATATTTTATGCATAGTATGACAAGAAAGTTTCGAATTGTTATGCTTCAGCTTACCAATGCAATTTTTAACGATGCAAGAGGACAACTTGCAGATGCTCTATTAAGGCTATCTTCTACAGCAGAGCCAGATAGTGAAGGGATTGTTACATTAAATCGTATATATACCCATGAGGAATTGGCAAATAATATAGGATGTTCAAGAATAACAGTTACAAGATGTTTAAATGAATTCTTGAAAAATGGAGTTATATGTTATGATGCTAAAAAAATTATAATTAATAAACCTGAAGTGTTAAAAACACATATTGATCTTATTGTGGAAGAATAAAGGCTAATTTCA
>DAVZGU010000321.1:0-3400 GCA_052274215.1 Clostridium sp.
TGGTTGGCTCATCTAAGAACAATACTTTTGGGTAGTGCAGCAGTGATCTGGCTATCTCTACACGCCTCTTCATCCCGCCGGACAAACTGCTTACCATTGCTTTTTTCCAATCCAGTAAATCAACTAAATTTAAAACAAATTGGATACGCTCTGCAACTTCACTTTTGGCGATACCATAAAAATGACAATGCATAATTAAATTTTCCAGAACGGTCATTTTATTATCCAATGTCGTTTCCTGAAAAACAACCCCAATTACACTTCTAACATCATCTTTTTCATGCGAAACGTCTTTTCCATCAATAGTCAGTGTTCCTGATGTCTTATCGAATATGGTACACAGTGTATTTATGGTTGTGCTTTTACCCGCTCCATTTGGGCCTAAAAATGCAAAAATGCTACCTTCTTCTACCTCAAATGAAACATTGTCGACTGCTGTGAATTTATCGTATTTCTTTACAAAATCCTTAACTTCTATTATGTTTCTCATGGTATCACTCCTATCAACTGTTTTCTAGATTTCCTATGTAAAATTATACCGATAATTCGCCTAAATACAACTTATTTTATAAGAAGTATGCCCCTTACCCAAAGACTAGGCACCCTGAACTTGTATTATCTCTTGTTTTCATACACTAACTTAATATTTAATTTTATGCTACTTTAGCTTTTCGATTAGCTTTATTATATGTCCATTTGAAGCGTCGATTACAAACGAGCCACCTCTTTAGTATTTTATGAAGTATTCTACACTTATTAAATAATTTCTTTATTTTGATGGTCGCAGTGAATATAATTTAAAAAATAGTCTATAATTTAAATAATCCTTTTATTTAAATTATAGAACTAATGAAAGCAATACTGCACTGGGTTCCCCCCTAGGTGCAGTATTGTTATTTTTATGGATAATCTAAAACCTAAATCTTAAATAATATCCACCTACAAGTACCTAACTCATATTTGAGCTCATATAGCCTATAAGCTCCACCTACCATGGTCTCTATAACAAACATAATAGCTTTGTTTCCATATCAGTACCGTCCGGCGCTATGAAAACTATCTATTTTCCATTCCCCATTTTCCAGCTTAATTTTTATATCCCCATCATCTGCAAAAGAACCGTCATCTTTGTAAGTTGCATTTGCTACAGCTTGAATAATACTTCCTTTATTATTTCTATTTTTTATAGAAGTATAATTATATAACGAATCCCTACCTGCTTGACCAACCATAAAATATAGCTTTCCATCTTTTTCTATAAAAGATCCATTACCCATGAATTTTTCCACGTATGCTTTAGTAAAATATTTTGAGAGTGCATCTTTTATTTTTTCTTTGCTTAAATATGGCTCATCTAAACCAGCATAAAAATTAGAATTATTTTGAAATTCATCTGAATTTCTTTTAGCTTCAATGTCTAAAAGTAAACCATTTGCATCATTACAAAAAGTAATTATATCTTGATTTTTTATGTCAGGTAGATTTGTGCTATTATCCGTATTACCTTCTTCCATCTTCTTTATTAGTTTAATGTTAAATTCCTCTATGCTATTGATTTCACCTTTATATGATAGATCTTGATGATACCAATTTTTAGAATCAAAATAGCTTTTTATCTCTTGAGTTTTAAATACCAACCCATGCCTTGCAAAGACTTCATTTCTTGCCAACATAAGTTTTCGCTCATTTAAACTTTCTAAATCTAGTTCTTTTAATTCTTCTGTACTACTATTAGGCAGAATATAATCAGTGTTAGTTTTATCCTCATCCTTTAAAATACTCCCAGTCTCTTTTTTAGTCTGCTCTCCTATGCCTTGTTCTAAATTCTTATCTGGAGATGTAATAACCTTGCTCTCTTCAACTTGATTACTAGCGCTTACTGTTTTTCCTTTAGGATTATTTTTATAAATAATAACTCCTACAACACATGCGACCGCTATAATTGGAACAATTAGTGCAATTACTTTAATTTGTTTTTTTGATGAAGTTTTAAGTTTGTCGTTAAAGTCATTTATATTAATTTCCTCATTATTGCATGTTGTTTGTTTAAAATTCTCAGCTATCTCTTTATCATAATCAACTCCATCTTTATTAAGTACTATTTTCTTACTTACCAATGCCGAACCACATTTGCAACAATATTTAGCTGTTTCTGTGTTCTCATTCCCACAATTTGAACAATACATTACGTTTACCCCCTCTTATAGCACCAACCTTATTTTAATTTTATAGTATCCAATCTTTCGCTCCATTCACCTTTTATCAACTATCTATAAATAACTTTGCCTTTATACTTTTTCCCAAAGTAAGCTTATCTGATGAGTTATTTAGATATGCTTTAAGGTCAACCGCTTGCAACAAGTCTGAATTTTATTCCACCATCTGCAAACACCCAAGCTACATAAATATCTTTATTTGTATTATGTGAAAACTTAAATAGATAAGCTGGTTCATCAATGCCTTTAGCATCATTGAAGGCTTCATTATCTATGCTTCCACCATCAATATAAGTGTAATCAGGATAAGATTGTTGGACTTTTTCCAGTGCTTCTGAGGATGATAACTTGCCTAGAGAATTAACGTTGTTTTGACTAGCTGTATTATTAGAATATTTCAAAGTTTTTACTGTTTTATTATTTTCTATCAAATAAAGGTCTCCACCTGCTCCACCTGCAGACGAACATCTATATACATTTTTTGAATCCTTCCCTACATAATAGAAAGATGTTATTCCATCATTTTCTGCAATATTAGGATTACTAAATATAAAAGAATAGACACCCTCATTAATTTTATAAATATCCAATTCAGTATTGTGAGGATCATCACCATTTAATTCACTGCCTGAATTTATTTCTTTGTTTGCAAAATCATTATCTTCTTTAAATATTAATTTCCTAGCATCTTCTAATGTAAGATTTTTATTTTTAGCTATTTCTTCTGCTAGTTTAACCGCCTTATTATTTTCATCATCTACAATTAATTTCACTTCATTATTTATGGTTTTCCTTACTTCTTCTAAATTAGTACTAGCACTTCTAAATTTTTTATCTGAAATCAATACACTAATTTCCTTACGCATAGATGTTATTTCCTTTTTCTTATTTTCAGACAATTTCGATATATCTATTGCTGCAATTTCTTTTAACCCACTGTTTAAGATATCAGTATTCTCAGTAACAATTTTCCCTTCTAATTGTTTTAATTTAGACTTTAATTCAACTGTTTTATTAGCATCTTTTTTTGTTATAGCGTATACACTTTCATTTATTAAACCTGTATATGTGCTTTCATTTTTCCCTAAAATATATTTTTGAGAGCTTACTTGGTATTCATTTAAATATGTTTGAAACTCAGCTACATTATTAGCTTTCTTCCCAAAATTATAAAATACTATTGA
>DAVZGU010000322.1:0-3390 GCA_052274215.1 Clostridium sp.
ATAAATTTATAATTCTTAGGAAAATAGGAGTTAGTAAAGCTGAAATAACAAAGGCTGTTTCAAAGGAACTCATGATTTTATTTGGAATACCCTTCGTTTTAGCAACTATAAATACTTTTGCTGCTTCGATTCCAATTGGGAAAATGATTGGATTTGATATTACTAAAGAACTTATTATTATAATTTTGGTTTATGTTGTGCTTTATAGTATATATTATTTAATAACTTTAAAATCCTATATTAAAATTATAAGTAGATAACATTAAGATAGAAGGTTTAAAATATAAGGACATGGTCAAAGCCTCTATTTAGAGGTGTTGAACATGCCATTTAGTATGTCTTGCTATTAATGAAATACCTAAAGCTTATATTTTTGAATCTTTTATAATGGACTTAAGTACCTTGGAAGATTCAACAAGTTGATTGTTTTCATCTTCACTCAGATTAACTTGTAATATTTTCTTTGCACCTTCTCTACCCAGAGTTGTTGGAACTCCCATATAAACGTCTTGGATTCCATATTCACCTTTAAGCAGAGAGGATACTGTAAGAATAGAGTTTTCATTATTTAATATTGCTTCTACTATCCTTTTTATGGCTAGAGCAATAGCATAATAGGTTGCACCCTTTTTTTCAAGGACATTATATCCTGCTCTTTTTACGTCATTATGTATATTAGCCTAACAAAAAAGGAATATATTCACTGTTAAAACAATATCAAACATGTTATAGTATTGACGAATTAGTAAATATAGAGAACTTTGAAAGGGGATAACTACTTAAATGGAAAATAAGAAATACTTAGAAGAAACAAAAACACAGTTAACACCTCTTTTAGCAATGGAAGAGGCATCAAGATGTCTCCTATGCTATGATGCACCTTGCAGTAAGGCATGCCCTGCTGGTACAGAACCAGCAAAATTTATTCGCTCACTTCGTTTTAAAAATATAAAGGGTGCGGTAGAAACCATTAGAACAAACAATATTTTAGGTGGAATATGTGCTAGAGTATGTCCTTCAGCTCAATATTGTGAAGGGGCATGTAATAGATGTGGTATAGATAAGCCAATAAGAATAGGTGAGTTACAGAGATATATAACTGATTATGAAAAAAACATAAATATGAAAGTTTTAGATAAAGTAGAAGCTATAAATGAAAAAATAGCGGTTATAGGCTCCGGGCCAAGTGGAATTGCAGCAGCATCATCACTTGCATCAAAAGGATATAAAGTAACTGTATTTGAAGAAAAAAGCATATTAGGCGGATGGTTAAATTATGGAATACCACCTCAAAGATTGCCAAAAGCAGTTGTAGAAACAGAGATGAATTATGTAAAAGAGTTAGGAGTAGAGTTTAAGACAAATTGTAATATAGGAAAAGATATTAAGATAGAAGATCTTAGATTACGAGGATATGAAGCATTCTTAGTTTCATGTGGAATGCAAAATGGGAAAGAAATAGACGTTAAAGGTGCAGAACTAGAAGGCGTTTTAAATGGAGTGGATTTCCTTTCCCAAGCTAAAACTAATGACGGCAATATTAAGATAGGTAGCCGTGTGATAGTTATAGGTGGTGGAGATGTTGCTTTAGACTGTGCATCAACTGCTAAATTACTTGGATGTGAAGATGTAAAAATAGTGTATAGAAGAACTATAGAAAAAATGCCAGCAGATGTGGCAGAAAGAGAATATATACAATCATTGAATATCCCAATATTTACAGGGTTCAAGCCATTAGAGATTAAAGGGGAGAATGGCAAGGTTTCTATTTTCAAGGCTGAAGGAATGTTTGATTCATCCCTATTAGAACTTGCAGCAGATATGGTTATATTTGCAGTAGGACAGGGATCAGAGAATGTAAAAATCATTGCAGATGTAAAAGTTGATGAAAAAGGAATAGTTGTTACAAAAAACTGTAAAACAAGTATTAAAGATATATTTGCAGCAGGAGACATTGTTAAAGGCGATAAGACAGTTGTACAGGCTGTTGCATCAGGTAAATTAGCTGCAGAAGAAATTGAAAAATATTTGACTGCAAAAAAAGCGAGCGTGGAATTAAATAGACAGGTAGCAGCAACTAAGGAGGTTTAGGTTATGAGAAAAAAAGATCTTTCAATAGAATTTTGTGGAGTAAAGTGTGAAAATCCATTTTTCTTAGCATCATCACCAGTTGGAAATAATTATGAAATGTGTGCAAAAGCATTAGATTCGGGCTGGGGTGGTATAGTATTTAAAACAATCGGAGTTTTTATTCCAAAAGAAGTATCACCACGTTTTGATGCTCTAAGAAAAGAGACAACTCCTTTTACAGGATTTAAGAATATGGAACAGATAGCGGAGCACCCACTTGAGTGGAACCTACAGCAGATGAAAAAGTTAAAAGAAAACTACCCGAAGAAGGTGCTTATTGCTTCAATAATGGGAAGTAATGAAGAAGAATGGACTATGCTTGCAAAACGTGTTACAGAAATAGGCGCAGATATTATTGAATGTAACTTTTCTTGCCCACAGATGACATCTCATGATATGGGTTCAGACGTTGGACAAAGTCCTGAGTTAGTTAAGTCATATTCAGCAGCAGTAAGAAGAGGAACACATCTTCCAATAATTGCAAAAATGACTCCTAATATAAGTAACATGGAAATTCCTGCGATAGCGGCTATTGAAGGCGGCGCGACAGCAATTTCAGCTATAAATACAATAAAATGTATAACTGGAATAGATTTTGACAAGCGAATCGCATTACCAATAATAAATGGGAAATCATCTATATCGGGATATTCAGGAAAAGCTGTAAAACCAATAGCACTAAGGTTTATAGCCCAGCTTTCAAAAGAACCAAAACTTAAAAATATTCCTATAAGCGGTATTGGAGGCATAGAAACTTGGGAGGATGCATTAGAATTTATAATGCTTGGATCTTCTAATCTTCAAGTGACTACAGCAATTATGCAGTATGGTTATAGAATAGTTGAAGATTTAATAAGTGGAATTTCTTACTATATGGAAGAAAAGGGAATTGATAGACTAGAAGATTTAGTAGGAGCAGCTCTTGGAAACACAATCCCAGCAGAAGAATTAGACCGTGGATACATAGTATACCCCAACTTTAAACATGAAAACTGTGTAGGATGTGGAAGATGTTACGTGTCTTGCTTTGATGGGGGTCATCAAGCAATTATATGGGATGAAGATGCGAGAAGGCCTTCACTTGATAAGGAAAAATGTGTAGGATGTCACTTATGTTCTTTAGTATGTCCAGTAGATAACTGTATAACTAAAGGTGAGATAAAGTTTAAAGAGGGAGAAAAAGAAAGAAAAATTAATTTGTAACAATTTGTACATTATATATATGTCGCTAAATAGATTCAATGTAACACAATTATGATA
>DAVZGU010000323.1:0-3366 GCA_052274215.1 Clostridium sp.
TATATGATAATTATAATAAGCTTATACAAATAAAAACACAATACTACAAAATACTTCTTCTAAAAAATTAAATTTTCAGACTTTTATGTTTTTTTTATCTAACCAAGCAATATGTATTAATAATTTTGTCTTTAATTCAATAATAATGTAGCATTTGCCATAAAACCCCTTTTAATGTATGTGATGTATATTTCCGTAACCTCCGTTACATGCTTGTACTCTGGGTTTTCACAATTAATATATTCCTATACCTATTCTCATTATAGTATTTTTCTTTTCAAAAAAAAGAAAAGTATGTATTTTAAGTAATACATACTCTTTAAGCGCCTTATTATTTAACGAAAAAGTTCATAAATGTTGTAATGACCCCAGCGTTAAAGAAATCTATAAATAGCCCTCCAACTAATGGTACAACAAAGAATGCACGCTCGGCATGACCAAATTTTAATGTCATAGCTTCCATGTTCGCCATTGCATTTGGTGTAGCACCCATACCAAATCCACACTGGCCACACGCCATTACCGCTGCATCATAATCTTTTCCCATAACATTAAAGGTTACAAAATATGCAAATAATGCCATTAGAATTGTCTGCGCAAATAACATTATTACTAGAGGTAAAGCTAAATCTGCTAATTGCCATAGCTTTAATCCCATTAACGCCATAGATAAGAATAAAGACAATGAAACGCCTCCTATAACATCAATTTCGTTTAAATGAATCTTAAAGGCCTTTGTAGAATCAGATATATTTCTAAAAATTGCAGCTGCAAGCATACCGCCTATATATGCTGGGAAAGTAAATCCTGCTTTTTCTAAAAGGCTGGATATGATTGTACCGAGTCCCATAGCTAATATAATCTGAGATGCTCCGCCCATAAAATTCTCAGGAATCAGGTGTTTTATAGTGTTTTTATTGGATAATGTTGCATCTTTAGATCCTTTTGAATTAATCGTTTTCATAGGATATGAAAGATTATTTTTTTCAATTAATCGTTTTCCTATAGGACCTCCAATCATGCTACCCATAACTAAACCAAAGGTCGCTGATGCCATTGCAACCGTGGTAGCACCTACTATTCCTGCCTTTTCAAATAATGGTCCAAAAGCACCTGATGTTCCATGTCCACCTACCATAGGGACTGAACCCGTACAAAGACCTATAATTGGATGTAGACCAAATACCTTAGCAAGTGTAACCCCTGTAATGTTTTGAAGAATTACAAGCACTACAGTTATTCCTAAAAAAGCAAAAACTTGTTTTCCGCCTTTTTTTAGTAATTGAAGACTCGCTGTAAATCCAATAGTTGTAAAGAACGCCGTCATAAATATAGTTTGAAGCGTTATATCCATATCTAATGTCAATATGTTACTTACTTTTAATATTAAAGTAAGTAACACAAAGAGCAATCCCCCAACGACTGGTGCTGGTATACAATACTTTTCTAAAAAAGCTACCTTTTTTTTGACTTTTTGTCCTAAAAATAGAACAACAGCTGCCAATGCTACTGTTTGAATTATATCTAATTTTAAAACCATTTTTTATACCTCCCTTCAATTTTTTCTAAATATAAATTATTCCATAAAAGCACTTCTACTATATGTAATTTTATGTTTTATTAATCTCCGTTATGCTTACCATCTGGATTTTCACAATTAATATATTCCTATACCCATACTCATAATAATAATCAATAATTGTATCCATTTGTCACCTTCCTTTAAATCATCTCCTGCGGAGCTGCATATTAACGACTTCAGAAGGAGATTTATACTCCCACTGAAGTTTTCTATTTGTTAGGGCATGTAACTCCGACTTATAGAAGTAGGAGACTTTCCTTCTGAAATGTCGTTAAACTTAGAGGGCAATAAAAAATAGCGAGATTTTTTCTCGCTATTTTGATTATTATATTAGGAACACTAAAACAAATAAGCTTAGTTACCAAAAATATTTAATATGTACAATTTAAATGAGCTATTATTTCCCAATAAAATTCATAAACATTGTAACTACTCCAGCGTTACAGAAATCTATAAATAAACTTCCAACTAACGGAACAATAAAAAACGCTCTTGGAGCAATACCATATTTCGCTGTCATAGCTCCCATGTTTGCCATTGCATTTGGTGTAGCTCCCATACCAAATCCACAGTTACCAGAGGCCATTACCGCTGCATCATAATCTCTCCCCATAACATTAAATGTTATGAAATATACAAATAACCCCATTAAAATTGTCTGAGCGAATAACATTACTATTAGGGGTAAAGCCAAATCTGCTAATTGCCATAATTTTAATCCCATTAATGCCATAGATAAGAATAAAGATAATGAAATACCCCCTATGATATCGATTTCATCTAAATGGATTTTATATGCATTTGTAGAATCAGATATATTTCTAAGAATTGCAGCTGCAAACATAGCACCAATGTATGGTGGAAAAGTCATCCCTGTTTTTTCTAGAAGTGTTGATATAATTGTGCCTATTCCCATAGCTAATAAAATCTGAGATACAGCCGACATAAAATTTTCAGGAATTAGATGTTTTACAGTGTCTTCTTTGCTTATTGCTGCCTCTTCATGCCCCTTTGTATTAACCGTTTTCATAGGGTATGAAAGATTATTTTTTTCAATTAATTTTTTCCCTATAGGACCTCCAATAACGCTGCCCATAATTAAACCAAAGGTTGCTGATGCCATTGCTACCGTGGTAGCTCCTACTGCACCTGCTTTTTCAAATATTGGACCAAATGCACCTGCAGTTCCATGTCCACCTACCATAGGTACTGATGCCGTTGAAAGACCTATAAGTGGATTTAGACCAAACATCTTAGCAAGTGCAACTCCTGTAATATCTTGGAGAATTACAATTACGACGGATAACCCTAGAAAAATAAAAACTCCTTTTCCGCCTTTTTTTAGTAATTTAAGACTTGCAGTAAAGCCGATCGTTGTAAAGAACGCTGTCATAAATAATTTTTGTAGCGTTATATCCATATCAAAAACCAATATATTACTTACTTTTAGTAGCAAAGTGATTATTGCAAAAATCAATCCTCCGATTACTGGTGCTGGTATGCAATACTTTTCTAAAAAAGTCAACTTGTCTTTAATTTTTTGTCCTGTAAATAGAACTACAACTGCCACTGCTACTGCTTGAATCATATCTAATTTAAAATTCATTTTTTGTACCTCCTGATAATGTTTTTGTTATATACTATATATTATAAGGAAGTTATACAAATAACGACACAAAACTACGAATTCCCCTGTAAATAAATTAACTTTTCATAATATTAATATTTTTGTTATCCATGTAAGGACTATATTTTGAATACTTATGAGCTTAATTTGGTAATAA
>DAVZGU010000324.1:0-3364 GCA_052274215.1 Clostridium sp.
TTCTTAATATGCTTTTTGCTCTTGCATAAGTATATTGCACATAAGGACCTGTTTCTCCATCAAAGCTAAGCATTTCTTCCCAATTGAAGACAATATCTCTTTCTCTATGATTTTTTAAATAAGTGAATACAATAGCACCTATTCCTACTTTTTTAGCTACATCTTCTTTGTTTTCAAGCTCTGGATTTTTCTCATTTATTACTTCAAGAGTTTTAGCCACTGCTTGATCTAATAATTCATCTAAGAAAATAACATCGCCTTTTCTTGTAGATAATTTTTTATCTGCAAATCTTACTGTTCCAAAAGGTACATGCACACAATCATCTGCCCACTCATTGCCCATAAGCTTTAAAGTAGTAAATACTTGTTTAAAATGAAGAGCTTGATCTTTTCCAACTACATAAATGTTTTTATGAAAATCATAAGTCTTCTTTCTGTAAGTTGCTGCTGCTAAATCACGAGTAGCATAAATTGTAGCACCATCTGATTTTTTAATTATGCAAGGTGGTATATTGTACTCATCGAGCATTACAACTTTAGCTCCATTACTGTCTACAAGTAGGCCCTTTGAATCTATGTCTTTTATTATGTCATCCATTTTATCGCAGTAAAAACTTTCCCCAGCATAAGAATCAAATTCAACATTTAAAGTTTTGTAAAGTTTCTTAAACTCTACTAGGCTTAAGTCTCTAAATTTAGTCCAAAGCTTAACTTCATCAACGCATCCGTCTTCTAATTTTCTAAAATACATTTTTGCTTCATCATTAAGTGTTGGGTCAAGATCAGCCTCTTCATGGAATTTTACATAAATTCTTAATAATTCATTAATAGGCTCTTTTTCTAATGCATCTTCGTCTACCCAGTTTTTATAAGCGTAGATAAGCTTACCAAATTGTGTTCCCCAATCACCGAGATGATTAATTCCAGTACAATTATATCCTTCAAAAGAAAGTATCTTATATAAAGAGTTCCCTATAACTGTAGTGAATAAATGTCCTACGTGAAATGGCTTTGCTATATTAGGTGATGAATACTCTACTATCATATTCTTACCTTCACCTATTTTAGATGAACCATAGCTTTCTCCCTCTTCTAATATTTTTTCCACAGTATTTTTAATAAATACTCCTTTGTCTAGGAAGAAATTTAAGTAAGGACCAAAGCACTCTATTTTTTCAAAACCCTCATTTTCAATTTTCCCTTTTAAGTCATTAGCTATCATATTAGGAGCTTTTTTCATAGTTTTTGCTAATTGAAAACATGGAAAAGCAAATTCTCCCATTTCAGGTCTTGGGGGTATTTCAATTAAATTCTCTATTGTTTCTATATCTAGATCCACCAATTGTTTAATTCTTTCTGCAACTATTTTTTTATAATCCATAAAAATTCCCTCCTGTATTGCTCTGGAGTAGATAACAATTGTTATCCCTCCTGCGCTGCATTTCACTTGATACACTTGTTAATTGTTATCCTAATTTGAAAATCCATATATATTGTAATATAACAAAAACCCATCTCTAAATAAAGAGACGGGTTATACTTCCGCTGTACCACTCTAGTTGACTATAAAGTCCACTCAATGTTTTAACGCTGCTAGCGGCTTACCCTATAAGAGTCAAAAATTATTACTTTTAACTAGTTCAGGCAGCTTCTCCAAGGTTCTCTTCCTAAAATTAATTTAATACTAATTTTGTTAAATAGTTGCCCACTTAACTTCCTATACCTTACAAGGCTTACACTCTACCCTTGCTCGCTTTAAGATTAATAAGAAAGTACTGTCCTTTTCATGGAATTTAATGATTATATAATTACTCGATAATAACTTAAATTATATCACCAACAGTACATATTTGTCAATTATTTTACAGTTTGTTTTGTATATTAATTAATCTTAATATTCTCGGAGAATTTTTGTAAATCAGTAATTGGCTCTTTGCAAGTAAAATTCTCACAAATATAAGCAGTAGTTTTTCCCTGCAAGGGTTTATGTGCTCTCAACTCATTATTAATAGAATTTAACCTTTCATCACCAGTGTTTATTACTACTGTAGCGAATGGGAGGTAATTACTATTAATTTCTTTAATCATAGCTTTAGTAACGCTATCCTGCTCTTCTCCTGCGATAATAATATCCTTTCCTGGTACCTTGCTATATAATAGTGATGTCATAAAATAAGCATGAGCACTTTCTATAGTTTTAACCTTTGAAGCAAAAGCCTCAAATTGCCCGTATGCCTCATTTTCTAATTCACTATTAGCAGTTAATCTAGCAAGCCTTAACATATTTAAAGTAGCCACTGAATTACCTGAAGGCATAGCGCCATCATATATATCTTTAGGCCTAACAATTAGTTCTTCTCCGTCAATTCCATATAAAAACAATCCACCTTGCTCTTCATCTTTAAACAACTTAATCATATTTTCATTAAGCTCTATTGCTTTAGTTAAGTATTTTACATTAAAAGTGGCTTCATACAATTCAATTAAAGCATGCACTAGGAAAGCGTAATCTTCTAAATAACCTAAATGGGCTATTTCCCCTTCTCTGTATCTAGCCATTAATCTTCCTTTTTCATTAATCATGTTACTTAAAATAAAATCCATAGCCTTTTCTGCTTGGGTAATATAATCGCTATTTCCAAAAATTCTTCCACCATAAGCGAGCGCCGCAATCATAAGTCCATTCCAGGAAGTTAATATCTTGTCATCCTTATAGGGATGAATTCTTTTTTCCCTATATTTAAATAATTTTCGTCTCATTTCTTCTAGTTTGCGATCTGTTTCTTCATCTATATTAGAGCTACTTTTTTTGCCAATAAGATTTGGAATATTCCTACCTTCAAAATTGCCTTCAACAGTTATATTGTAGCGTTCACAATATGTTTCATAAAGCTCCTCACCTAAAACTAAACCTATTTCCTTTAACGTTAACAAATAATATGTGCCTTCTTCTCCCTCACTATCTGCATCCTCTGCTGAGTAAAATCCGCCTTCTGGAGACGTCATATCCCTTAAGATATAAGTAAATATTTTTTCAGCTACTTGTTTGTAGAAAACTTTACCTGTAGCTTCAAAAGCTTCAATATATACTGCAGCTAAAAGCGCATTATCATATAGCATTTTTTCGAAGTGAGGTATAAGCCATCTCTCATCTGTGGAATACCTTGAGAATCCAAAACCTATATGGTCAAAAATCCCACCCTCATACATGGCTTCCAAAGTTTTTTCTACCATTTCTAATGCTTTAGGCTCATTATAATTTCTCCAGTATTTCAATAAAAATTGCAAGTTATGAGGCGCTGGAAATTTTGGAGACCTTCCAAATCCACCATAATTGCTATCAAATACACTATTAAAGCTATTA
>DAVZGU010000325.1:0-3355 GCA_052274215.1 Clostridium sp.
TCTATAAATATGCAATAAAATGTAATTTGTTTTAACTGCATTTGAATTTATAATAAATATTTTGGAAAAACGATTTAATTAAGAGGAAAATAATTTTTTTTGTTGAATATATACACTTAAGGTTTCTCTTATGAGGGGGGATAAACTTAATGAATGAACAAATAGTAGGAATTGATTTAGGATCATCAAAAATATGTGGATCAGTTGGTAAAATCAGTAGTAATGGAAAACTTCAGATTATAGGCATTACATCAGTTGTATGTAGTGGTTTAAATAAATCAGTTGTAATAGATATTGATAGTACAGCTGAAGCTATAAAAAAATGTATTACACAATTAGAGCGTATGACAGATACACAAATCAATGAAGGGTATATATCTTTACCTGGAGGGATTTGTGAACTAGTAAGAAATACAGGTATGATTGCGATATCTTCTGAAGACAGAGAAATAAAGCAGAGCGACGTAGACAGGGTAATTGAAGCAGCTAAACTTATCTCAGTTCCGCCCGATAAAGAAATAGTAGGTGTTGAGCCCGAACAATATATTGTTGATGGATATGATAATATCAAAGACCCTAGAGGAATGAGTGGTGTAAGGCTAGAAGTTGAAGGACAAGTAGTCATGGCACAATCCACAGTAGTTAGTAATTTATTAAAAAGTGTGAAGCGAGCTGGAATTAAAGTTAATGGGATAGTACTTCAACCATCAGCTATATCAGAGGCTGTATTACGAAAAGAAGAAAAGGACATGGGAATAGCACTAGTTGATGTTGGAGCACAAACTATTGATATTTCTATTTACAAGAGTGGAAAATTAAAACATACTTCTATTATTCAATTAGGTGGAGATAATATAACTAATGATATCTCAGTTTGTCTTAAAGTTCCTTTTAGCGAAGCTGAAAGATTAAAGCTTAAATACGGAAGCTTAATTAAAGAAAAAGGAGAAAATGTTGAGAAAATTAGAGTCAAAGATTCTTATGATAATTTAATGGAAATTGATAATAATTTACTAGTTGATATAATTTATGCTAGAGTAGATGAGTTATTACATTTAATTAAAAGAAATCTAGTGAATAGTGGATTTTATAAAGAAACTTCTGGAGTAGTAATAGTTGGTGGAGGTATAGCTTTATTTAGAGGCACTAATGAACTAAGTAAAGCTATACTCGATAAGTCAGTGAGGATAGGTTCACCAGAATATGTAGGAGCAGCTAGCCCTATATATGTTACAGCAGTAGGCATAGTGCTTCAAGCTGTTAATAATATTAAAACTAGTAATAGTTCATTGGAAGAATCAGATGAACATTCATATGATAACAAATGGTCAAAAAACAAAAATATAAAAGTGGAAAATGGATTTGCATCAAAAATAAAAGGTTTTTTTGCGGATTTTTTCTAAAGAGGAGGTAGTGTTGTGCTAGATTTTGATGTTGATGTTCAAGAATTTGCTCAAATTAAAGTAATTGGGTGTGGAGGCGGAGGAAACAATGCTATAAACAGAATGATTATAGAGGGACTCAAAAACGTGGAGTTTATAGCTATAAATACAGATAAACAAGCTTTAATTCTTTCTCATGCAGTTCAAAAAATTCAAATTGGTGATAAGCTAACTAAGGGGCTAGGAGCAGGCGCTAATCCAGAAATAGGTATGAAAGCAGCAGAAGAAAGTAAAGAAGAAATTTCTCAAGCAATAAAAGGAGCGGATATGGTATTTATTACTGCCGGTATGGGAGGCGGTACAGGTACTGGAGCTGCACCTGTAGTTGCAGAAATCGCTAAATCCATGGGAATACTTACTGTAGGAGTTGTAACAAAACCATTCCCTTTTGAAGGCAGAAAAAGAATGATTAATGCTGAAATCGGAATAAAAACTCTTAAAGAAGTAGTAGATACTTTAGTGACAATTCCAAATGAAAGATTATTAACAATGGTAGATAAGAAAACTACATTGATGGATTCTTTCAAAATGGCAGATGATGTTTTAAGACAAGGTATACAAGGTATATCTGATTTGATTACTATACCCGGTCTTGTAAATTTAGATTTTGCAGATGTGAGAACAATTATGCTTGCTAAAGGTCTTGCACATATGGGTGTTGGTAGAGCATCTGGTGACAATAGATCTCAAGAGGCAGCAAAACAAGCTATTTCAAGCCCGTTACTAGAAACTTCTATAGTCGGTGCTACAGGTGTACTTTTAAATATTACAGGTGGAATGGACTTAGGTTTACTTGAAATAAATGAAGCTGCGGAAATTGTACAAGGTGCAGCTGACCCAGACGCTAATATTATATTTGGTGCAGTTATAGATGAAGACCTAAAAGATGAAATAAGAATAACAGTTATTGCAACTGGTTTTGAAAGTGACAAAATCGTGCAAAATAAAACTGTTCCAAAGCCTAAAGTAAAAGAACCAGTTAATCCTATTGAAGAAGTTGCATATACTAAAGAGTATGGAGATTCTGATTTAGAAATTCCGGCTTTTTTAAGAAGACAAAGCAAGTAATAAATAATAAAGTGCCTTTTGGCACTTTATTTGCGTTTAGGGCAATTTTAATTGCTAATAGGACATAATCTCTATGCAAATTCACTGCGTTAATTTAAGTTGTTTTAAAGGGGCTAGTTAACGTAGCGAATTTATAGGGAATGGTCCTTTTTTTATTTTGTATTTCCTAACATAATATGGAAAAAAATGATGGTTTATAGAAGAATAAAAATAAAAAAATGTTGTAAAAAATGACAAAATTTTGATTGCATAAGTTATATAATAATTTTAAAGGAGGAAGAGCAAGTGATAGTATATGTAGATGTCCTTATATTAGTTAATTTTATAGTTAATCTATTCATATTGCATATTACAGTTCAAACATTAAGAAAAAGAGTAAGTCTTATATGGATGTGTCTTTCAAGTTTTATAGGCAGCTTATATGTTTTAACAGTAGTCTATCCAAAGCTTAGATACTTGACATATTTACCTTTTAAAATATTAGTACCCGTTGCAATGATTTTAATTGTTTTTAGAGAAAAAAACATTTTATTTAATATTAAGGCTTCTTTAATATTTATATTATATTCAATACTTTTAGCTGGAATGTGTTTATTTATACAAATGAATAATAGTAAAGATATGTCATTTGATGTAATCATAATAAATTTTCCTTACGAAAAATTAATGCTTTCAGTAATGATAATTTATATATTGATATACAGGATCATGATTTTTATTGGAGATAGAAAAAAAATATCAACACTTATATACACTGTTGATATAATAAATAAAAGCTATAAAAAAACTATTAAGGCATTTTTAGATACTGGAAATGAGCTTCGTGAACCTGCTACCAATTTACC
>DAVZGU010000326.1:0-3354 GCA_052274215.1 Clostridium sp.
TGTATGAAATATTTTATTTTCATTAAATAAAAAAACAAACTTTTTGTGATACGTAATAAATAACATTCGTTGTTTAATATCGTCAAACTTACGCGAGAAATGAGTAGGTTCGGATTCAGAAGTTGAGCCGATAAAAGCTATCATCATAAGTATATACTCAAATGATGATAGTCACTAAAATAGCTCAATTTCTAAAACGGACTTTTGAACGATGCCGCGTTAACACTACTATGGGGATTTAATCTTTTCTCTCTTTCTAAAGCTGGATTTGATGTTAAACTTATTAACTTTAGTATCCATAAATGTATATTTAACCCTTGATAATTCGTCTTAATTACTACAAAAATACGTACTTTCCCCCTCCCCCTAAAGTACACTTTATGCTATTCTGTTTTGTTCTCCTGGTGGAGAATAATTTTGTCTAATTAACTTCTCTTTTATTACCATTTTACCCTTACCACAACAAGGACAAATATTTATATCTATTCCGGTGAGCTTAAGAAGAAGTTCTGATGCATCTAATCTAACCTCTAAGTTCTGATTTTTAATTTGTACTGCACCTGTAAGTTCTTTACATTTCAGAAGTTTAGTTGACCTATTTCTATTGCTTAATATTCCATAGTGTCTAATTTTAACAAACTTTCGTGGTAAAATATGCATTATAAACCTTCTAATAAATTCATCTGCAGCAAGGGTCATAAACTTTTCTTTATTATGGTCTTTATAATCTCTCCACTTAAAAGTAACATAGCCATTTTCCGAATTTATGATTCTATGATTAGATATGGCTACTCTATGAGAATATCTTCCGAGATATTCGAGCACGTACTCCGCACTGCCAAAAGGGGGTTTACAGTATACAATCCATTCTTTTTTATATAACTTATCTATGAAACTATAAAATATATGTTTTTCTAGTAGTTCCTCAATTCCAGTAGTATACTTAAGACCATTACTATAGTAAGCTTTTTTAAGATAAAATAAGAATTTACCTCTAAATTTTCTTGAAAGTACTTTCACTGGAATAAAAAAATCTTTTTTTGAATTTATCCATCGGCTATTATCTAAAGTTAAACCACCACTTGGAATTATACAATGTATATGTGGATGATTCATAAGATTTTGACCCCACGTATGTAGAATTGCCATAAATCCAATTTGAGCACCTAAAAACTTTTTGTCACTTGAAAGTTCAAGCAGTGTCTCCGAAACGGATTTAAAAAGAATAGAATACATTTCTTTTTGATTCGTTAAGGTTATATAGTTAAGTTCTTTAGGTATAGTGAAAACCACATGAAAATACCCTACGGGTAATAAATCTTCTTTTCTTTTTTCAAGCCATCTTTCCTTGGCTAAAGTTTGACATTTAGGACAATGCCTGTCTCGGCAAGAATTATAAGAAACTCTTATGTGACCACATTTGTCACATTCATCTACATGACCACCGAGTTCTGCTGTTCTACAAGCTTCAATAGAAATCATAGTTTTTAGAATGTGTAATGGAAGCATGTGATTTTTCCTGTAGTCATCACCATATTGATTGAATATGTCTTGAATTTCAATCATCTTGTTCACCTAATAGCATGTCCAATGGACTCTTTATATTAAGTAGATCCATTCTTCTAAGATGCAAATAAATAGTAGTAGAAGTTATTTGACTATGTCCCAAAAGCCTTTGAATATAACAAATATCTGTACCAGCATCCAATAAATGAGTTGCAAAACTATGCCTCAATAAATCCAAACGTTTGGATTTTATTTGTTAGTGCAATGATTATACTATGATACATTTAAGGAGGTCATACCATGCACATTCAAATCTTAAAAGGTGGCTACCGTGAACTATTGGATTTTCTAGAGGTAAATCATTATTCAGCTTCCTATATCCAAAAATTCAGAACTGTTATTAGTAGTATCCAAAAATCTACAGGTAGGAAACAATGGTCATCATACAAAGATATCTATCTTGAATACACTAAAAATTCCTATTCCAAACAGTATCTTCGTCATATGAGAACGGTCGTCGGTACTCTTGAACAATTCGATCTTTATGGAAAATATCCTGATGGAAGGAGAAGATATTCACTGTTTGGCAGAGGTTCTTATCATCTGCTAATCCCTGAATATCAGGAACTAATTGACTTATATTGTAAGGCAGAAAAAGAACGTGGAAAAAAACTGACAACAATCCATAGCGAAGCATTGAATACGGCATCTTTTCTTTATGACATGCAGAAAAAAGGGTTCAAAAATCTTGCTGCTATCACAGAGGAGGCTGTACTCTCATTCTTCCTGTCGGAAGAGGGTAATCTGATTAAAAGTTGTTCCTATAAGAAAAACATCAGAGCTGTTTTTAAGACGGGTATTTCTTGGAAGGAGCGAGAATGCCGAAAGGTATTATGCTTCATTCCTTTACTCCGTGAAAAACGGAAGAACATACAGTATCTCACTAAAGAGGAAGTGTGGAAAATACGCGATACCGTAGATAACCCAATATCTAAAATTTCTAGGCGAGACAGAGCAATCGGAATGCTACTTCTGTATACTGGACTTCGCGGTTGCGATATAGCAACATTAGAAATGTCATCCATTAACTGGGAAACTGAAAAGCTCTTGATCATCCAGCAGGAAACAGAGATTCCTCTAGAACTTCCCTTAATGCCGATTGTAGGGAATGCTATTTATGACTATGTAACAACTGAACGCCCTGATTTGGATCACCGATTCCTTTTCCTTAGTGAGACAAGACCATTTACACCACTGGCTAGTCGTAGCATTGGAAGCATCGTCACAAAAATGCTTCGCGTGGTCGGAATCCGTCAGGATAAGGGAGCTCGCAAAGGTACTCATATATTTCGGCACTATCTGGCATCCTCCCTTCTGGGAAATGGCATACCACAGCCAATTATCAGCAATATCCTTGGTCACACGTCACCAGGCTCATTGGAGCCATATCTGAGAGCAGACTTTGTTCATCTGAAGAAATGTGCACTCTGCATTGAGAAATTTCCTGTTGCAGAGGAGGTGTTTAACTTATGAGTAGGTTTCAGTCACCCATCGCGCCTTTCATACAGTCGTTCATAAGATACCGCACGGCATCTAACCACTGGAATGAGTCTTCCTCTGAGCCAAATCTCCTCATTTTTGAACACTACTGTCTTAAGAACTATCCAGATTTCACGGAACTTACACAGGAGATGGTGGACAACTGGTGCTGTAAGCGTGCTGCATATAAAATGTGATGCTTCAGAGGAAAAAATCAAGAGATTTGTTGAATTTATTGAAAAAACATCTCCTGTTGTATACGTTAATCGAAAAACCCCCCACTTTACAATTGAATTATTCCTCCACCTA
>DAVZGU010000327.1:0-3354 GCA_052274215.1 Clostridium sp.
TGGTGGTTTGTAGCCCGTAGCGAATATAACAAACAGCATAGGTGAAATTAATTATATTTCCAAAATAATGCTATAATAGTAAATTAAAGACATATTATAAAATGTATGCTATAATAATATAAATCTGTGTATTAAATATAGAATATTCATAATATTTATTTTAAATATATTGAGAAATTTATATTTAAGTGTTAAAATTAAAATAGTTATTAGACTTCAAGACAAATCACAAGATGAAGAAAAAATGGAAAAAACCAAAACTTGGAGGGTGAATTATGCATAAAAGATTATTTATACCAGGACCAGTAGATGTAGCAGAGGATGTACTTCAAAAAATGGCTACGCCTCAAATATCACATAGAGGCAAGGAAGCATCGGAGTTACAAAGAAACATAAGCGACAAAATGAGAAAAGTATTTAATACCAAAGAAGAAATACTACTTTCAACTAGTTCAGGAAGTGGACTAATGGAAGGTGCTGTACGTTCATGTACATCTAAGAGAGCAGCAATATTTTCAGTAGGAGCATTTGGAAACAGATGGTTTGAAATGTGCACAGCTAATGGAGTACCAGCAGATAAATTTGAATCTGAATGGGGACAAGCAACAACTCCAGAAATGATCGAAGAAGCATTAGTAACTGGTAAATATGATTTGATAACGATTACTATGAATGAGACGTCAACAGGACTCGTGAATGATATGGAAGTTCTTTCATCGGTTTATAAAAAATACCCTGAAGTTGTAGTATGCGTTGACACAGTAAGTAACGCTGCTGGAACAGAAGTAAAAGTAGATGAATGGGCTATAGATATTTGTATAACTTCAACTCAGAAATGTTTAGGATTACCTGCAGGAATGGCTATTTGCACATTCTCAAAAAAAGCAGTAGAAAGAGCTAAGCAAGTTACAAATAGAGGAGTATATTTTGATTTATTGGGATTATATAATTGCATTCAAAAGAAGGATTATCAATATCCGTCTACTCCTTCACTTGCACATATGTTTGCTTTAGATTATCAGTTAGATAAGATATTAGAAGAAGGATTAGAGAATAGATATGCTAGACATATTGCTGGCGCTGAACTTGTTAGAGAGTGGGCTAGAAAATATTTTGAAATATTCCCTAATGAAAACTTCTTGTCAAATACATTGACTAATGTTAAAAACACAAGAGGAATCAGTATTTCTGACTTAAATAAGAAATTAGGTGAAAGAGGCTTTATTATTTCTAATGGTTACGGAAAATTAAAAGATAAGACCTTTAGAATTGCTCATATGGCTGAAACTACACCAGAAGAAGTGAAAAATTTATTGAAAATAATAACGGAAATTTTAGAACTTAAATAATTAACAATTAAATTAAGAATGAAAAATTGTAATGTGATTTTTCATTCTTAATTTAAGTTTATGTAATTATTGAAAATAATATAATTGGTTTATTAATCCACTAAAGTGGCTGAATCCACTAAAGTGGCTAAATTAAAGTATAATATTTCTTTATATAAAGAGGAGGATTATCATGATTAGAGTATTAGTTACTGATGGTATGGAAAAAAATGCTGTTAAAGAGTTGAAAGCTAAAGGATTTGAAGTTGTTGAGAAGTTTTATGAACCAGAAGTTTTAGGTGAAGCATTAAAAGAGTTTGATGTAATTATAGTTAGATCTGCAACAAAGGTTAGAAAACCAATAATCGACAAAGCGGCAGAAGAAGGAAGACTAAAGCTTATAATACGTGGAGGGGTTGGAGTTGACAATATTGACGTAGCATATGCTAGGGAAAAAGGAATAAATGTCTCTAATACTCCCAATGCAAGTAGCGCATCTGTAGCTGAACTTACGCTTGCTCATATGTTTGCAGTATCAAGATTTGTTAATATTTCTAATGTAGCTATGAGGCAAGGCAAATGGGATAAGAAAAAATATGTAGGTGTGGAAATTGCCGGAAAGACTTTAGGTTTAATTGGGTTTGGAAGAATATCAAAAGAACTAGCTAAAAAAGCATCTGCACTTGGAATGACGGTTATATATACAGATATAGTAGGTAAAGCTAAGGATTGTGATGAGTATGAATTCTGTGAATTAAATGATGTATTAAAAAGAGCAGATTATTTATCATTACATATACCATTCATTAAAGAGCAAGGAGCTACGATAGGAAAAGACCAATTAGATATGATGAAGGATGGATCATTCTTAATTAACTGTGCTAGAGGTGGAGTAGTTGATGAAGCTGCTTTAGTAGAAGCTTTAGATAATGGGAAATTAGCAGGGGCTGGAGTAGATGTTTTTGTTGAAGAACCAACTAAAAATGAAACTTTAGTTAACCATCCAAAGGTTTCTGTAACACCACACATTGGTGCTGCAACGCAGGAAGCTCAAACAAGAATAGGTACTGAAATAATAAGTATTATTTTAGATTTTTTCAAATAAATTAATTAACTACAGGAGGGATAATCATGGCAATAGTAAAATCATTTAAAGCATACAGACCGCAATTAGATTTAGTAGAGAAAGTAGCAGCGCTTCCTTATGATGTTATGGATAGTGAAGAGGCTAGAGAAATGGTAAAAGGAAAACCTTATTCATTTCTACATGTTGATAAACCAGAAGTAGATTTACCACAAGGTATAGATACCCACAGTGAGCAAGTTTATTTGAAAGCTAGAGAAAATCTTCAAAAAATGATTAGTGATAAAGTTTATATGCAAGATGAAAAACCTTGTATGTATATTTATAGACAAATAATGAATGGAAGACCTCAAACTGGTATAGTTGCTTGTGCTTCAATTGATGATTATATAAATGATGTAATTAAAAAACATGAGCTAACAAGAGCGGATAAAGAGCTTGATAGATTTAATCATGTTGATTATACAAATTGTAATACTGGACCAATATTTTTAACATATAGACATAAAGATGAAATAGACAGTATAGTTAAAAATTGGACAGAAACAAAAACACCAGTATATGATTATAAATCAGAAGATGGAGTATCACAAATTATTTGGGTTATAGATGAGGAAGCAATCATAAATAAGCTAGCAGCTGTATTTGCTAAAACAGATTATTTATATATAGCTGATGGACATCATAGATCAGCTTCAGCTGTTAAAGTTGGGCTAAAGAGAAGAAAAGATAACCCAGCATACACTGGTGATGAGGAATTTAATTTTTTCCTATCGGTTATATTCCCAGACAATGATTTATATGTAATGGATTATAATAGAGTTGTTGCAGATTTAAACGGAAAGTCTTCAGAAGATTTTTTAAATAAAGTTACTGACAAATTTGATATAACTCCATATGAAGGTAAAGGCCAATTTAAACCAGAAGTGCAAAGAACATATG
>DAVZGU010000328.1:0-3340 GCA_052274215.1 Clostridium sp.
AATGGCAACCCATAAACATTATCAATTGATAAACAGGTGGGGGATTTTTTCAATTAAAATATGGGGGAGTTTTCAATTGTGAAACACACCTGTAGGAGATACACTAGGAAATGAAGTTAAATTAGAGAGGATAAAAATTATAATAGAAAAGTAATTATATTATTAGGTTGAATGTCATTATATAAATTAATTATGGTTGTTTTTACCTTAATTATAGTTTTATCATAAGACTATTATTATATCATAAGATTATATTTAACTCTGTAAAGTTCTTCCTCCATCATTAAATCTTATTTTACTTATAAACTTCACTAACTTAATAAGTTCAAACCAAATGACTGATGCTGCTGCAATTAAAGCTGCTATAATAATCTGATTTAAAGATAAAGGTACTAGTTTAAAAAAAGAAGACAGTGGAGTATATAATATTAATATAATCCCGGCTATTGTCCCTAAGCTAACTGTCCACATTACTTTATCTTTTATAAGTCTCATAAATGATTTAATTGCAAACTCAGAATCTGAACTATTAACTTGAATTAATAACACATTTGCGAGAAGTATTATAGTTAGTCCCATTGTCCTTGCAAGAGGTGCATTATCTGGATACTGAATTAAGAATGTAAAATAAGTACCAAATGATGCTCCAAATATAGTAAGACCTTGTATTACACTTTTAAAGAGTATTCCTCCAGTTAGCAATTTTTCATTTGAATCACGATGTGGCCGTTTCATAATATCTAGCTCAGCAGGCTGACGCTCGAATACTATGGAGCAGGTAGGGTCAATTACAAGTTCGAGTAAAACAACGTGCAATGGAAGTAATAAAAGACTTGCAGGATTTATTCCTAATAAAGGTGCAAGTAACGCCGCGAAAGCAATAGGAATATGGATAGTAAATACATATCCGACTGCCTTTCTGATATTATCATACATCCTCCTACCATCTCTTATTGTGTCAACAATTGTAGAGAAATTATCATCAAGTAAAATTAAATCAGCTGCTTCTCTTGAAACTTCTGATCCACGTTTACCCATAGCAATACCAATGTCAGCATACTTAAGAGCGGGAGCATCATTAACACCATCTCCCGTCATTGCAACTATTTCACCGTTTTCCTTAAAGGCCTTAACTATTCTCATTTTATGCTCTGGAATGACTCTAGAGAAAATACTAACATTTTTAACTCTTACACATAGTTCCTCATCACTCATTTTATTAATTTCATTGCCGGTGATTATTTTATCACAGTTAGGCATATTAATTTGTTTTGCAATAGAGCTGGCAGTTATTCCATTATCCCCTGTTATCATTACCACTCGAACACCAGCTTTAGTACAAGTTTCAATATCTTTTTTTACTGATTTTCTAGGAGGATCAGCAAGTCCAATCATTCCGCAAAGCTGTAAACTACATTCCATAAGCGTATTTGGTATTTCCTCTACATTACTTAGTACCATTTGTCCAACAGCAATAACCCGAAGTCCTTTACTAGACATCTCTGTTACCTTTTTCTCTGCCATCTTCCTCTCATCAACTGTGAATTTACATATTGTTAAAATTTGTTCGGGTGAGCCTTTTGCGGCAACTACAATATTATTACCATTCTTCCAAACGTGGCCCATCATTTTCGCTTCATTAGTAAAAGCATATTCCTTTATTAGTTCTCCACTAAAAAGATCTTCCCTATTAATTCCTTTTTCATTGCAATAAGAAATCATAGCCTTTTCCATTGGGTCATAAGCGTCTGGTTCGCAACCCATTCCCATTATCTTTGTAAGTCTTTCAGCATCACTAGCCAAACTCCAAATTTCTGTAACTGTCATTTTATTCATTGTTATTGTTCCTGTTTTATCAACACAAAGGACAGAAACAGCGCCTAAAGTTTCTACAGATGGTAATTTTCTAACAAGAGAGTGTTTTTTAGCAAGTCTCCAAGCACCCATTGATAGAAATACTGTTAAAATAACTGGGATTTCTTCTGGTATCATGGCCATAGCAAGAGTCACTCCTGATAAGATACTTTCTATAACTCTAGCTCCAAAGCTGTGGTCAGGAATATTAAAATACGTTATAACACCAACAAATACAAATAGAACAGCTGCAATTCCGGCACATAGTTTTACTAACTTGTCTGTTTGTTTTTCAAGCACTGTTAGTTTATCCGGAGCATACACAACATTTCGCCCTATTTTACCATACTCAGTTGCTCCACCTATTCTGTCTACTAATATTGTGCCTGTACCTTGGGTAACAAGAGTTCCTGCG
The DNA here is from genome assembly GCA_052274215.1 of Clostridium sp. GTDB lineage: Bacteria > Bacillota > Clostridia > Clostridiales > Clostridiaceae > Clostridium_AD. The sequence goes on from DAVZGU010000328.1 coordinate 2,270, forward strand.
TAGCAATAATCATTTTTCCAATAATTAGTATTGTTTGTACCACTATCTTCTGTAGCGATTTTCCATACACCCTCAGCCTCACCAGTTAATGATGACTCATCAACGCAAAGGGTATTCACTTTTAAAACTATGCCATCAGCAGGTACTTTAACGCCTTCTGCAATATACATAATATCCCCAGGTACTAGATCGGAACTATTTATTACTTTTTCAATATCATCTCGAAGTACTGTGATATGAGGAGATGATAGGTCTCTTAGTGCATTTAAGGTATTGTCAGTTTTCCATTCTTGTATTACCTCAATGCTAATAATTCCAACAACAAAAATGAGCATGATAGCACCGTCTTTAGGCTCACCTAGAATAAAATATATTACAGCTGCAACAATTAATAGTAAAAACATTGGTTCGATGATAACGTGTAAAACCTTGTGAAGAAAGCTTTCCTTTTCCTTTGTCTCAAGTTCATTTTTACCAAATCTTTCTTGAAGTTGTTTTGCTTTTAGAGTAGTAAGTCCTTGAATTTCTTTGATTTGTTGTTCTGTCATAATTAGTTACCTCCACTTTTGCTTTTATAAGCACATTTAAGATAGCTCTATGGCATTGCATTCTTCAGAAATGTTCAAAAAATGGGTATAAAAAAGCCCGTAAAACATTTTACTGTCCCACAGGTGTATATTCTTCCTGTTGCTAATTATAGCCCAGCCCCACAAACCTGTATACAAGTTCATCGCCTGCTCAGATTGTACTGTAGATTATATGCAGTGCAAAGAGACCATTATTATTATATCATATATATTATAATATGTAAAAAAAATAATTTGAACGCATTTTTCGAATTAAAATTGCAATATAAAATGTTCAAAATTTTAAAAAAAATTTAATGTTAAAGCTGTGGTGTACCTTTGCACTGTCATATTGGGGTATGAAGAACATAGCTGTAACCAGAGGCAATACTATGTACTTACCTAAAGCAGTTGAGGAAATCAAAGAAAAAGAAGGAGTTGACGAATCTCTTCTAAGACACGTTTCTCCACTTGGATGGGAACATATTAATTTTATTGGTAAGTA
>DAVZGU010000329.1:0-3338 GCA_052274215.1 Clostridium sp.
TATTAACGGCAAGTTTTATAGCTTCATCACTTACCTCACTGCTCATCTGAGCTATAACAGATTTATTAGAAAGATTTACATCTGCACTAATTACACCTTCTACACTAGTTACTGCTTCCTTTACATGCTTAGCGCAATTTTCACACTTCATACCTTCAACTACTATTTTCTTTTTCATTTTACTTTGCTCCTTCCAATTATTATCATTTATTTTATCCAACTGCTGTTATATTTGAATTATAAGACTTCTATTCCTACAACTTCATATCCTACATCATCAATAGCAGCTTTAATATCTTCATCATTAACATCTACCGATCCCTCAAGTACTGCTGTTTTATCATCTAAACTCACATCTACACTAGTTACTCCATTAAGTTCGCCTAATGCCTCCTTAACGTGGTTAACACAGTGTCCACAGCTCATTCCTTCAATCAATATTTTTTTTGTCATTTTGTATTCCTCCTAATATTTTTTATAATATACATTACACTTACTAATATTATCTATATATTAAATAATACTTCCTAAAATCATATATTTAACATCTATTTAGCTGGCTTAAACCTTTTTAATCTTAAAGCATTGCTTACTACTGACACAGAACTAAGACTCATTGCAGCTCCCGCTATCATAGGATTTAATAATGGTCCTCCAAATACATGTAGGATTCCCATAGCAATTGGTATTCCTATTGTATTATATCCAAATGCCCAGAATAGGTTTTGTTTAATATTTCTTATAGTACTTTTACTTAGTTGTAGCGCTGTAGGAACATCCATTAAGTCGCTTCTCATAAGAACTATGTCTGCTGATTCCATTGCAACATCTGTTCCTGAACCTATAGCTATACCAATATCTGCTTGCGCTAGTGCTGGCGCATCATTTATACCATCACCAACCATAGCAACTTTCTTACCTTCAGCTTGAAGCTTTTTAACTTCATTTGCCTTGTCTTGTGGTAATACTTCGGCTAAAATTCTATCAATTCCAACTTGCTTAGCTATAGCCTGCGCAGTTCTCTTATTGTCACCAGTTATCATCGCTACTTCAATTCCCATCTCATGAAGCTTTTCTATTGCTCTCTTACTGCTTTCTTTAACAGTATCAGCAACAGCGATGATACCCGCCATCTTATTATCTATAGCTATATACATTGGAGTCTTACCTTCTCCAGCTAATTTGTCTGAAATCTTTTCAAGCTTTGCTAAGGATATTTTGCTTTCGACCATAAGTTTTGTATTTCCAAGTAGAATGCTTTTACCATCTATCTTAACTTCAATACCATAACCTGGAATAGCTTTAAAGAAATCAAGCTTCTTAAATTCTAATCCTTTTTCTGTCGCACCTTTTACGATTGCCTCACCAAGTGGATGTTCTGATCCTTTTTCTGCAGAGGCTGCTAATTGTAATAAGTCATTTTCTGATATGCCTTTTATAACAACCACGTCTGTAACCTTTGGTTTACCTTCAGTAATAGTACCTGTTTTGTCAAATACTATAGTTTGTATCTTATGAGCAGTTTCTAGTGCTACACCACTCTTTATTAAAACGCCATGTTCTGCACCTTTGCCCGTACCAACCATTATTGCTGTTGGAGTAGCTAATCCAAGTGCACAAGGACAAGCGATTACTAGAACAGATATAAATATTGTAAGTGAGAATATTGCTGATTCTCCACCAATGAAGTACCATCCTAAACCAGATACCACTGCGAGTGTTATAACTATTGGAACAAAGTAACCCGAAATAACATCTGCAAGTTTTGCAATCGGAGCTTTAGATCCTTGTGCATCTTCTACTAATTTTATAATTTGAGCGAGTGCTGTATCCTTGCCAACTCTAGTAGCTTTATATTGTATGGTTCCGTTTTTATTTATACTTGCGCCAATAATCTTGTCGCCAGCAATTTTTTCTACTGGAATACTTTCACCTGTAAGCATTGACTCGTCTACAGAAGTAGTCCCCTCTACAACTTCACCATCTACAGGCATCTTTTCTCCTGGTTTTACTACTATAACATCTCCTACTTCTACTTCTTCAATGGTAATTTCCATTTCTTTTCCATTTCTTATAACAATAGCTGTTTTAGGAGCCAGTCCCATAAGCTTCTTTATAGCTTCAGAGGTCTTTCCCCTAGAAACAGATTCTAAATACTTACCAAGGGTTATTAAAGTGATAATTACTGCCGCCGACTCAAAGTATAAGTCCATAGCATAACTTGTATCCCCACCAATAATCTTAACTGTTGCAAATATTCCATAAAGAACAGCTGCCGATGTACCCATTGCAATAAGTGAATCCATATTTGGACTTCTTCTAATCAATGCTTTAAATCCAACTGTATAGTATCTATTACCAGCAATTACAACCGGTATAGTTAGAATTAATTGTATTAAAGCAAATGCCACAGGATTCATCATTGGATTAATAAAATCCGGAAGAGGAAATCCGATCATATGACCCATAGATATATAAAGTAATGGAACTGCAAATATGGCAGATATAATGAATTTTTTCCATAACAGTTTTATTTCTTTTTCTTTTTTCTCTTTATCTGCATCTACTGTAGTCTCTTCCTCTATTGCCTTATATCCAGCTCTCTCTATTGCTTTTTTTATATCTATAACTTTAACCATTGAAGGTTCGTAGTTTATACTTAACTTCTCAGTTGCATAATTAACATTTGCCTCTGTAACTCCATCAAGCTTTCTTGTAGCTCTTTCTACGGCCTTCGCACAAGACGCACAGGTCATCCCTTCTATTTTCATAGTTTTATTAACAGCATCACCAATCGCTTTATATCCTGCTTTTTCAACAGCTGCTTGAATATCTTCTACAGAAACCAATGCTTCATCAAAGCTTATACTTAGTTTTTCTGTAGCAATATTTACATTTGATTCATTTATGCCTTGCAATTTTTTAGTGGCTCTTTCTACAGCCTTTGCACAAGATGCACAGGTCATTCCTTCTATTTTTAATGACTTAGTTACCATATAATTTCCCTCCTTGTATAATTTCAATATATTCTATTTACTAATTATCTTTGATAAAAGATCTATAATTTCATCTATCTTCTCGCTTCCTTTGTCATGCTCAAAGGCCTCTACAACACAGTGATTCATGTGCTGCTTTAAGATCAACAAATTAGCTTTTTTTAAAAGTGATTGTGCAGCAATAATTTGATTTGACACATCTACACAATACCTCTCATCTTCTATCATTTTAATTATTCCTTCAATTTGACCCTTTGATATCTTTAGTGTCTGCAACGCTTTTTTTTGCTCAATATTCACATTCTCGCCTCTTTCATCCCCTACCCACCAGGGGGGGGGTAT
>DAVZGU010000330.1:0-3327 GCA_052274215.1 Clostridium sp.
CTAATGCTCCATCTTTAACCCATGATTGCCAACCTATCTTCTCTACATGACCTTGATAAGAAACTGAGGGTGCTTTTACAATTCTAACTTTTATAGCTTCAATTCTCTGTGATTTTCCGGAAGTACCCGATATTTGACCGTCATTAACCCATGGTTGCCATCCTTCATCTTGTACATGGGATTGATACTCAATTTTATATTTATTAGCGTCAGTACCCTCGAGCTCCATTTGAATTGCTTCTATTCTTAAGGATTTACCTTCTGTTCCTGATAGTGCACCATCATACACCCAGTCCTGCCAACCTATAGTTTGCACGTGAGTTTTATATTTTATTTTTAGTCCTGCTGGTGCATTTTCTAATTTTATTTTAAGCGCTTCTACTCTTAAAGATTGCAATTCTGTGCCTGCTAATGCTCCATCTTTAACCCATGACTGCCAACCTATGGTCTGTACATGGCCTTGATAAGAAACTGAAAGAGGGTTTCCTGTTGGCGCAGTTGAGTTAATATTAAAGTTTAAATCTTGATATGTATTCACAGAAATCTTTCCACCAGCACTATCTGCTAATTTAACACACATATTCATGCCATTTGATCCCAACTGTGAAAAATCATTAGAAGTTTTTAAATTAACTGTTCCTGTTTTAAGGGCCTTAGCTTTTATAACAAATAATTGACCAGTTCCATTAAAACCGGCTACATTACCTTGTAAAGACAAGCCCATACTTACAATTCCAGTAGTATCTGGGATTTTTGGATTTATTACGGTGTTGTATGACTTACCTGAATTTTTAAGCGTGTTGCCTTCGGTAATGTCTAATATTTGAAACATTGATTTATCGTATTTAAAATCTACAGATGCTCCATAAAGATCATTTACATTTTCGCAATTAACGTAAATATTAAATGTTTGTCCAATTGTTATGGAACTGTTATCTAGTGAATATGAAACTTTGCTTGCAGTTGCAGCATCGACCTTTATGCTACCACAGATAAGCATGCTAATTAATATTAAAAATGAAATTAGTATAGAAGTTGTTCGTTTAAGTTTCAAAAATGTTACCCCCTAAAAATATTATGTATTATGAAAAGCATTTATAATGAAGATTAATAATTTCATGTATATAACGAATATATAACCATCCATTATAGTATCGTTATAATTATACAGAACCTTACACCATTCCCCTAAATTATCAACAATAATAAAGCAAAGTTAGATTACTATAATTCTTAATTGTTAAATTAAGAATACTATAAAAATTTATAAAAATTAAATTTTTAATATTTACCTAAAGTGTTTAACGATAAAGTACGACAATAAAAGAGTGATCTGATCGTAGATATATCTATTTAAAATAGTATATTGTCATAAGATGTAATTAAATCGCGCTAATATGTTAATGTAGATGTAATAAATATTTGCAATTCTAAAAAAACACAAAAATTTATATGGATGGTGATATTAATGGAAGTAAGAAAAATCAATAAAAAATTTAAATTCGGTTTTAGAGTGGTCTCCGTAATACTATGCATAAGTTTAATATATTGCAATTTTCCCGATTTCGCAAAACCTGTTTTTGCAGAGAATGGAGATAAGAAAATTGATTTAAATAACGATGGCAATGAAGAGACAGTAAAATTTAATAATGGTGCACTTAATATTTTTTCAGTGGACGGAAAAGTTATCTTTCAAAAAAATGAAGATAAGGATGTTTATAGAACTGTAGCTTTTATTAAAGATACAAAAATTAAAGATACAAAAATATTAATTCAAAATAAAACTAGAGATACTTCTGGTACACTATCGTATTCCATATATAAAATGGATGGTAGTGAGATGAAAGAGATTATACATAAGGAAAACATTTATAAAGGCATTGTAACTGTAAAAGATAATGGAGGAATTTTAGAGGAAACACCTATGTATGCTGAAAATGATTCTAATGCAGTTCCATCTTTTACTGTTAAAAATCATTTCAGTTTAGAGGATAATAAACTTGTTTTTTTGAAAACAGAAAAGATTAGTTATACTCATGGTGATAGCACTTTAAATTCCTCAGACTATATTAATAACCCATCCCATGATGAAATAGAAAAAATCCTCGAAAATGTAGCTAATGAAAAGGGAATACCTGCAGCAATATTTAAGGCAATTGCTTACCAGGAGTCAACTTGGAGACAGTTTTCTAATGGTAAACCATTGATAGGATATGATGGCGTAGGAATCGGAATAATGCAGGTTTCAGATTATGTCAAAGTAAACCTTACTCCTGCTGATGCAGCCTATATTAACAGACTTAAATATGATACAGAATTTAATATAAGAGAAGGAGCTAAAATTCTTCTTAAGAAATGGTCATTACAAAATTCATCTCCAACATGGAAGATACCAAAGGTTGGGAATGGATCACCAAATTATTTGGAAAATTGGTATTATGCAATATGGGCATATAATAGTTATGGTGAAAGAAATAACCCTGCATCTAACCATGCTAAAGCTTATCAAACACTTGTTATAGGACATGCTAATAATATGTTTAAAGAGCCAATGATTGATTTATATGCATACAATCCTAGTCTATTCACTGCGGGAGTTTTACCGAGAACAGACATAAATGAAATAAATGGTAGACATGGTGGAAATCTTAAAATCAAGGAAGCAAATTATAAATATATAGCCACAGAGGATTTAAATATAAGAGATGACAATAAGGTCCAAATTGGTAGGTATAACAAAAACGATATTGTGACTATAAAAGGTGGGCCTGTAATAAAGGATAGCGATGTAAAATATTATGTTGAAGGTAGTAGTGGATTTGTGGTGGGATATGGGTTAAAACCCATCGGTGATACAAATGGAGACGGACAAGTCGATATTTACGATTTTGTACAACAATCTAAAAGTATTAATGGACAGGGAACAGTTATTAATGATACTAACAGAATATCCATTGAGAGTTCCGATGTGAATATGGATGGAGTTGTGAATATAATGGATATTGCACTTGCGGCTAAAAATTATAATTTTTATTTATATAGAAATAATATAAAAAATTAAGGAATTAGTCTATTGTAAAAATGGTAGAGAGGAAAGGTAATAGTTACTATGAAAAAATTGATACTATGTTGTTTATGTTTTATATTATTTACATATGGAGGAACTGCCAAAGCTGCAATCTCGCCATCTCTAAGCGTAGATGTAAAAGGGAATATAGAAACGGGACAAGCCATCCAGATAATAATAAATATAGATAATATAGACAGCCTATATGCTGGAGCCGCTAGCTTAAAGTATGATCCTAAAGTTTTTAAAATTGTTAGTTT
>DAVZGU010000331.1:0-3324 GCA_052274215.1 Clostridium sp.
CCTCTTTAGCATTTATATTATCTATACCTTTAGGCATCACTGCACTTTTCTCACTTGCCATATTTGCAAGCACCATACTCATTATACCTTCCATTGCATTAGGTGTTTTCCCATCAGTTCCGCCCATTATTATGGTTTGTGGTACTAGTGGAGATTTACTTACCTTTAACGCATCTGCAAATGCTATCATAACGCTTTGCCTAACTTGTAAATCTGGACCGCCATATGCCTCAACTAAAGCTCTCGCCGCTGTCCCCTTTGCGATACCCACCTTTGTTTCTTGCTCAGCAGTAGCATCTGCAACCGCTTTAATATTTAGTGCTGTTGCTTTACCTACTGTTTCAAGTTTGAATGATTCTGCTCTTGCCTCAAGTTCCACTTGTTTAGCATTAGCACTCGCTGTTAATTCAATAGTCTTTGCTTGCGCCGCTGCCTGAGCTTCTCTGGTATATCTTTCAGCATCAGCTTCTTGAGTTCTCTTATATTTATCTGCTTCGGAAAGTTTCTGAGTTTTTAATGCTAATTGTTCTGCCAATCTTAATTCAGATTTACCTTTATTATCCGCTACCTCTATATCAATACTTGATTGTGTAAGAGCCGACTGAGCCATTGCTTTTGCCTCTGCTTCATTTAATTCTCTCTGCTTTTCAGCAGATTTTTGTTTAGCTTCATTGGTCTTAATTTCTTCCATAGCAACTTGTCTATCTCTTAACTGTGCAAGTATTTTTTCAATTCTTGTATCACTAGCAGAAGCTGCCGGTGTTCCAATTAATACTTCTTGTAGCTCTAAATCATACAGTTTAAATTTACCTTTCATTTCATCTGATGCCTGCTGTTGAATCTCACTTCTATCTTGAACTAATTCTATAAGAGTCTTCGTTTGCCCAATATTCTTGAAGTAACCAGCTATCATTGGGTCAAGAGATTGTTCAATAAGCATTTTAATATCCCCAAACCTTTGTATAACTGATGATGCTTTTCTATAATCAATGTTAAATACTACGGTTAGTGGTAAATTTGGCTCAAAAGCATCCTTAGTTATTAAACTAATTTCCTTTAAATTATCGTCTAACTTGTGTACTCCACTTTGACCACTAATCCACTTTAATATTACATTAGTAGTAGGCACTGGCACAACTTTACCAGCATAAGTATTAAATGCATATTTCCCTGGCATCATAGAATCTCTCCAAATACCTTTTTTACCTTGCTCTACAAGTTCTCCATGAGAATAACTCGAACCTGAAACATCTTCCCCTTTATCACCAAAATAACTTACTACAACCCCTACATAACCAATATCTATTATGCTTTTAGGTACTATATCAACACTTGCAAACATTCTATTAATAAAATAAACCCCATCAGTAAGTACTTGCATCTGCTTACCTTTTCTACCATCTGCAGCTAAAAATTTCTCCGGTTCTTGGAAGTTATTGTGATAAAACTCATTTTTTATACCTTCACCAACAATAGGTGCTATTATTGTTCCATTGTCCGGTGTAGGTCCCTCATTAATAGTTACAATACCTATAGTATCAAGGCTAGCAGACTTGTTAACTATTTTATTATATACAGCTTCCACTTCACTACCATCATCCTGCTTGGTATTTTGCGCAGAAGCCTTTGAACTTGATATAATTACAGGATTAAACCCACTATCCTTAGCTAAGTCACTTCGCATTGTTTCTATTTGAGCCGTTTCATCCTTTGAAGTAAATATTGAATGAACCTTATCTTTCGTAATTATAATAAATTGCGCTAAATTAAATGCATAAGTACCCTCACGAAGAATTTGCCTTTGTGGTCCTTTTTGCCCACCATTATTTAAAAATGCTACAACATCCTGGAATGACTTACTTTGTGGTATAACCTTACCTAAAGTTTGACCATCACCTAGACTTTCTCCGGACCTTGAAAATACATAAGCTATTTGCCCTTGTGGTATGGTTACAAGCCTTACCTTCTTAACCTTATACTTGAAAGGTGTTCTAAAATGAATACCAGCTCTTAGTACTTCTGGTTGATAGCCTGCTTCTCCTTTAAGTGCTATAAGGCCATCAGCAGGCACTGAGCCACCTGAACTCCACCACTTTTCAACAATACCTACTTCATCTGTGCCTATGCTTGTGGACCCTACACCATAAGCAATTAGAATTAATACTACCACTACAATACCCGCTATTATTAACATTGTGTACGGAATCATAATACTTCCCCCTTTATAAACCATGTTTGTTATATTATATGTCAATTTGGTTATATAAGTCTATAAAAAAAACACCAAGATCATAAGATCTTGATGTTTTTTTATGGTGCTCCATCAGGGAATCGAACCCTGGACACCCTGATTAAGAGTCAGGTACTCTAACCAGCTGAGCTAATGAAGCATGTTCGACAACTTCTTTAGTATATATTATTTTTATGTGTTTGTAAAGACTTATTTTATAAAACTAATAAATAACCAGTTATTTATTAGTTTTATAAGTAAATATGCTATCCCATACATTCAATAATCTTAACCACCCATTTGCACAATTTCGTAGATGCTTTTCTTGCGGTTTCTACTACCCTATCATGTGAGTGCTTAACTTTTTGAATTCCTGTAGCCATATTTGTAATGCAAGCAATACCAAGCACATCCATCCCTAAATAGTTTGCTGCTATTGTTTCAGGAACTGTTGACATCCCAACTGCATCAGCACCTTGTCTTCCAATTGATCTAATTTCTGCAGCAGTTTCATAGTACGGTCCCATAAAACCAGCGTAAACACCTTCTTTATACTCTACACCAATCTCATCTGCAATGGCTTTCGCCTTATCAATAAGTTCTATTTTATATGGTTCAGACATATCTGGGAATCTCAATCCAAATCTTTCATCATTAACTCCAATTAATGGATTATCACTAATAAGATTTATGAAATCATTAATAATCATTAATGTTCCTGGAGTAAAGCTTGTATTTATTCCTCCACATGCATTTGTTACAATAAGCTTTTTAATTCCTAACTGTTGCATAACATATACAGGATAGGTTACCTGTTTCATTGTGTATCCCTCATAGTAATGGAACCTGCCCTGCATTAATACTACTTCTACACCACTGATTTGCCCGAAAACCAGTCTACCCTCATGCCCTGCCACTGTAGTTTGTGGGAAATTAGGAATATCTTTATACTCAATGCATTTACTATTTTCAACTGCACCCGCTAAATTTCCTAAGCCAGAACCTAATATCACTGCAACTACTGGTTTCTTATCTATCTTACCTTTTATATAATTTACTGATTCTATAACTTTATCATACATTTAAAATATCCC
>DAVZGU010000332.1:0-3322 GCA_052274215.1 Clostridium sp.
TACCACCGTATATGAGGAAAGTAATATTGAGGTTATTTTCAAAGAAGAAGAGGATGAAGAAGCTAAAGCTAAAAGGTATTTAAAATTAAGGACAAGTCCAGACAAGATGGAAGCTTATATTAGTATTATATATAACCCAAATACCACTTATAAACTAAAAGATGCTGGGCCTTCAAACTCAGTTTTATTAGAAAAAGATGTAAAAGAAGAAGTTATGCCACCAAAATTCACAGAATTAGAAATTAAAAGAGAACTTCTAAATCATAATATTAAATATGGCATTTTGAAGATGAGCATTATAAAGTGTGAAAAGGCTAATGAGATTTCGGAACTGATTATTGCAAATGGGAAGAAAACTATAGATGCAGTAGATGATAGACTAGAAATCAAATACAATGTAGAAGGCAAGTCAAAGGATCAGAATAATGATAATAATGATGCTATAGACTACAAAGATATAGGCTTCGTACAAGGAGTAGAAAAAGGACAAGTCTTAGCTATTCTTTATCCGGGCCAAAAAGGACAAGATGGAATAGATATTACAGGTAAGACTGCAATATCTAAAAATATAAAAAAAATAGTGCTAGGAGCAGGAGAAGGTTGTAAGATTGTAGATGAATGTACTGTTGTGGCAACAAGCGAAGGTAGGCCTTCTAGACGGGGAAGCACTTTCTTTGTTTACAAAACTCACAAAATAAATGGAGATGTGGAATTAAAAACAGGTAACATCCGATTTGTGGGAGATGTAATTATAAGTGGCAATGTACGCGAAGGTATGAAAGTTGCAGCAGGCAATTCTATTTTAGTTAAAAACAATGTAGCAGAATCAGAAATCACTGCGAGTGGTGATGTTGTGGTAAGGGGTAATGTAATTAATTCGAAAATTGCAGCAGGAAAAGAAGATGTATTAACTTTAGAATATTTAAGTGACCTAAAGAGTATGAAAAACGACCTAACAAAATTAATAGATTGCGTAAAACAATTAAAAGAAATGAATCTTATGAAAAAAAATACTACTGACGGAGAAATTGTTAAAATTTTAATTGAAACTAAATTTAAAAAACTCCCCCAAACCTCCATTAAGGTAGTTAAAAGAATACTGCATCAAGAAAGTACTGACGACAAATTAGTATTTATAATTAAAAATAAAATACTTGATGTTGGGACTCTTAATATAAGGAAATATGAGGAATTAAATGATGCAGTAACGATCATTGATGATAAAATCTCAGCTCTTACGATGAATTTAACTGTTCCTGTGGATGTGATATTAGACTATTGTCAAGATACAACAATTAAGAGCTCAGGTAATATTATTCTTACTGGTAAGGGAGAATATGTGTCGCAAATGATTGCAAGTGATAGTATAATATTTCAAAAAGATAAAAGCTTAGCTCGTGGTGGTGTTATGAAAGCTGGAAAAGAAATTAAATGTAAAATAGTTGGAGGACTGGGGGGAGTATCAACAGTACTTATGGTAGAAGATTATGGCCAAATATGGGCGGAAATTGCTTATACAAATACTAGATTTATTATAGGTGATAGAGAGTACATTCTGGATACTCCTAGCAAAAATATTCATGCATACCTAAATGATGCTAGAGAATTAACTGTTGATAAGTTACAACTTTAGGGGGAGTTAATATGAAAGAACAAGAAATTAAGGTATTAGTTTTTAGAATAAATGGTGAATATTATGCTACTAGTATAGTAGAAGTGGAAAGAATACTGCAGTATCAAAAGTCAACTAAAATCCCAGATTCACCAAGATTTGTTGAAGGCGTGATAAATTACGAAGATAAAATTTTGCCAGTTATATCACTATCAAAAAAATTCGATTTACCTTCCTCTGAAATGGGGGGAGAATCTAAGATAATAGTTGCAAAACAAAGTAATGGTAAAATAGGGATAATAGTTGATTTTGTTTCTGAAGTTAAGGATGTGCGGTTAGATAACATAGAGGGGTCCCCCGAAATAATTTCGGGGATATCTAAAAGATATATCAAAGGACTTATTAAGAATGATGGTAGAATAATTATATATTTAAATATTTCAGCTATATTGACAGAAGAAGAAAAAATACAAATATTGTAGAATAAGGTGTGAATATGGGATATAATGAAATAAAAGTAGGAATTGCAGATTTAAATGTAGCATACTCTCCAGATAAATTAATAACTGTGGGCCTAGGATCTTGTATTGGTATTGCAATTTATGATAAAGAGGTTGGACTTGGAGGATTGGCACACATAATGCTTCCCGATAGCAGTCAATTTAATAAAGTAAGCAACGAAATGAAATTTGCAGATTTAGCCATACCCATATTAGTAAAGGATATGATAAAAAAAGGTGCAAAGCTTAAAAATATGAAGGCTAAAATAGCTGGTGGAGCTTCCATGTTTAATTTCTCGGATAAAAGCATAATTATGGATATTGGTAAAAGAAATGGGGTAGCGGTGAAAAATGCACTAAAGATTTTATCCATTCCAATAGTGGGAGAAGATATTGGGGGTAATAAAGGGAGAACCTTGATATTTGAAACCATCAATGGATTGCTGTTTATTAGAACAGTAGGGATAGGAACCACAGAAATTTAGATTTTAGGAACAGTTAACGGGGGAAATATAATGTTAAAGAAAATTAAAGCGATTGTAGTAGATGATTCAGCACTAATGAGAAGAATCATATCTGATATGATAAATAGCCAAACAGAAATGGAAGTTATAGCTACAGCAAGAAATGGTGAAGAATTGTTAACAAAAATAACAAGGGAAGCACCAGATGTAATAACATTGGATATTGAAATGCCTAAAATGGACGGCAAAGCAACTTTAAAGGAATTAAAAAAAATAAATATAAATATACCGGTTATTATGCTTAGTAGCATTTCTAAAATTGGAACAGAAATAACTATGGATTGTCTCGAACTAGGAGCTTTTGATTTTATAGCAAAACCCTCTGGAGCAATATCACTAGACATTAATAAAGTTAAAGATGAATTGGTCCAAAAAATAAAATTAGCTGTTATGAACAATAAGGGTAAAATTACTTTGGATTCTGGAAATGATGTTAAAACAAATATAGAAATGATGCACAAGATTAAAACTAGAGTAGGAAATGTAGCTTGTCATAACATAGAAGCTGTGGTTATTGGAGCGTCTACTGGTGGACCTAAAGCATTATATAAAGTAATAACAGCTTTGCCGGATGGTTTAGGAGTTGCAGTTTTAGTAGTGCAACATATGCCAATGGGTTTTACAAAAGCTTTTGCGCAGCGACTTAATTTAAACAGTAAATTAAAGGTTATAGAAGCGCAAGATGG
>DAVZGU010000333.1:0-3312 GCA_052274215.1 Clostridium sp.
AGGATGAAACAAAGTTTTTTGAAAAGTTAGAAGAAGATAAGAAAAAAATCAAAATTAACAAGATAAGATCAAGGTTTATTGCTTGTTGTGCAGTTTGTGTTGTTATAGCAATTTCAATAGTTATAAATAGGTTACAGATTAACAATTATAGTATTGCATCAAACAAACAAATAGAAAATGCAAATAATAGTGGACAAGCTTATGAGCTTTTAGCACAAGGGGAGACAGACCAGGCAATTGCAAAACTTAAAGAAACTGACCCAAGCAATGAAAAACTAGCAAAAGCATATTTTATAGCCAGTGAATATGATAATGCAATAAATCTTGACGCTGATTATGCAAAAAAAGTTGTATCAAGTTTATATTCAAATAAAGAAGAAAATAAAATATTAGATCTTAAAACAAATAATAAATATATTAAGGTTGAAAAAGATATTTTAGGTTCCGATATGACTGCTCTAGCAGTTGATAGAGCAGTTGTACAAGATAAAGATCAATTAGCCAGGATTGGTAATGCTTTCTTAAAAGGTAAAGATATAGCAACTGCAAAAGAAATAAATTCAAAATTAAATAATGAGCAATTGAGTAAACAAATTCAAGCAGCTGAAAAACAAGTAGCAACTAAAGCTGTCCCACCAAAAGCGAAACCATGATGAAATATAAATTAGTGAAATTCATAATTGGATTATTTCTTTTTCTCTTAATTGTTATAATGGCCATTTTTAGTAATAAAGGTGGCGCAGGATTTTCAGGGAAGGCAAAAGTCCCTGAAAAAATTTCAAGGTGGAGACCTATAGTACAGCAATATTGTGAAAAGTATAAGTGTAATGATTATGTAGATTTTCTACTAGCTCTAATGGATCAGGAAATAGGAGAAACAGATACACTTGATGTTATGCAAAGTTCAGAAAGTATAAACCTTCCAGCTAATTCGATACAAGACCCAGTACAAAGTATTGATATTGGAGTTAAAAATTTCAAAAATGTCCTTGATTATGGAAAGAGCAAAGGTGTTGATTTTCCAACAATGGTTCAAAGTTATAATTTTGGAATTGGATATATAGATTATGTCAGTAGTAATGGTAAAAAACATACAAAAGCGCTTGCAGAAAGTTTTTCAATCAAAGAGGCTACAGCAAGTGGAACTAGTAGCTATGGTGACGTAGATTATGTTGAACATGTAATGAGTAAGGTAGATAGTAAAACGAATGGTACAAGCAGTACAGGAGGTATAGAATCGATACTTAAAGATACTGAGTATAGTAAGTTGATGCAAGTAGCAACAAAATATGAGGGTCAACCGTATGTTTTCGGAGGGGATAGCCCAAGTACAGGTTTTGATTGCTCAGGAATAGTTCAATATGCTTATTCACAAATAGGCATAAAATTAAGTAGAACAGCACAAAACCAATATGATCAAAGCACAAAAGTTTCGGCAAGTGAAGCAAAATCAGGAGATTTAGTATTTTTTAAAGGTACTTATAATTGCCCAGATTATATTACTCATGTTGGTATTTATGTAGGTAACAATAAAATGTATCAATCAGGCAGTTCAGGGCTAGGATATGCTGACTTAAATAAATCATACTATAAAGAACATTTAGTTGGATTTGGAAGGGTAACTAGTAAAGAGAGGGGATCAAATGAAAAATAAGACAATGACAATTTTAATAGCATCACTCATATGCAATTTGATATTTATAATTGCAATAACAGGTGGAATGATAAATCTTCAAAGTAAGAATGAACAGATAAAGACATTAACTTCAGCAAATGAAAGCTTAAATCAAAAAGTAAGTAAATATGATGCAAATAATAAAACCGATACATTATTAAACACCCAAAAGATAAAAAATAATATAAGTGATTTCATTAATGCTGAGTTTAACTATACTAATGCAAATTATATAAGTAGGTCTGAAAATATAAAAAAATATGTAACAGATGATGTATACAATGCCCTAAAAGGAGCAGGAGATATAGAAACTCCAAAAACAAAAATTCAAGATGAGGTTAAAAATTTAAATGTGTATTTAACAACTAATGACAATAAAACAATAAAAGCATTAGTGAATATTACAACGGTTTACTCAGTTCAAGGAATTAAAGGTAAAGCAATAAATCAAATTTATGAATTAGAGTTAACTCAGTCAGATCAAGGAAAGGATACTTGGATAATAAATAAATACACTTTGATGGGAAATTTCTCACCATATTCAACTAGTCAATAGGAGGGGGAAAATGACAAAAGTAAAGATATTTTTATCTTTCATAATATTTTTGATATTAGAAACATGTATTTTAAATCTCTCTGTTGCAATAACAATGCTTAATCAATATAAAGTTAAAGGGATGACAGGTAAAATATTGAAAGAAAATTTTTCAAATTTATTATTTCATCCTATTAGTACAATATCAGGATTGATAAGTAAGAGAAATCCCGTTCTAATTATTGGAACAATAATACTTTTAATCTATATGGCTTATGTAGTTTATAAATCATCAAATAAAGGTACTTATAAAATAGAAACTAAATATGCAGTTCATGGTTCAAGTCGTTTTGCTAATAATAATGAAATATTTGTTGAAAATGAAATAACAGGGTTCCCAGTAGAAAAGATATTTGAAGATTTGAATAAAAGTACTGAAAATAGAGATGTAAATAATAAGGAAAAAGAAAGAATTGATAATGAAATTAATGAATTCTTATCAAGTAGTGGAATAATACTCGGAATAAAAGATGGAAAAGTTTTAAATGAACCAACTAATTCTACTTTACCTAACAGAAATCATTTTGTAGTTGGTGGGCCAGGTTCTTTTAAAACTCAAAGTTATATTATCCCAAATGTTTTACATGAAAAAGAGTGTTCCATTGTCGTTACAGATCCGAAAGGAGAAGTGTACGAAATGACAGCAGAAATAAAAAGAAAACAAGGCTATGAGGTACATGTAATCAATTTTGCGGATATGAAGCATTCAGATAGATATAATTGCTTTGATTATGTAATTAAAGATAGAGATGCAACAACGGTTGCCAATACATTAGTAGCAGCAAAAAATAATCCTAAAAATAAAGATATTTGGTACAATGCACAATTAAGTTTATTAAAGGCATTGATTTTATATAGTAAGTACGAGATGGAACCTGAACAGAAGAACATGACAGGGGTTTTAAACTTTTTACAAGATTTTGACCCTGAAGCTGATGAAACAGGAATTTCCGCACTTGATGCACAATTTTTAAAATTAGATAAAACACACCCTGCACGTAGAGCGTATGATTTAGGATTTAAAAAAGCAGTTGAGAAAACA